>NZ_JBNDIC010000037.1:0-72296 GCF_056755475.1 Rhizobium sp. KNZ2-6A
TGCCGGAACATATTGATCGGATGCAGCAAAAGGTCGCCGAAGTCGCAGGCGTTCAGCGTCTTCAAGCGGTTCTGATAGGCGGCATAGAGCTCGCGGCCCTTGCCGTTGGCGAATGCCCGCGCATCGCCTTCCGGAATATCGGCGGGGCTGAGGCCCTTGTTCTTCCAGGTGTCGATCATGCCGGCAAACTGCTTGGCCGGCCAACGCTTGTCGTCGAGGCCCTCGGCCTGGATCAACTGTTTGATCAGGCGGATGACGTCGTCGGTATCGAGAATGGTGAAACTGGAAGAAAGGCCGACCAGCTCGGAATGGCGGCGCAACAGCTTAACGCCGATCGAGTGGAAGGTGCCGAGCCAGGGCATGCCTTCGACCGCACCGCCGACGAGCAGCGCGATGCGCTCCTTCATCTCGCGGGCGGCCTTGTTGGTGAAGGTGACGGCGAGGATCTGGCTAGGGAAAGCGCGGTTGGTGGACAGGATATGAGCGATGCGGGTCGTGAGCACGCGGGTCTTGCCGGTGCCGGCGCCCGCAAGCACCAGAACGGGGCCGTCGAGCGTTTCGACTGCTTCCGTCTGTTCCGGATTGAGGCCGGCGAGATAGTCCGGCCGGCGGCCGCTGTCGCGCGCCGCCATGGCGCGGGCCGCAATACCGCCACCTGTGCTACCGGCAGCCGGTGCTGAACGGCGCGGTGCCGTGTGCTCCGGCTCCTCGTCAAAGAAGGGAATATCGTCATGTCCAATGGTCATGCGGCCCAATGTAATGATTCTACCCCGAAAGGCAAAAGAAACGGGCCGAAACTAGAACAAAAAGTGCACATTCTAGGCATAACGACGTTGATAACGTGGCCGTTTCAGCATCTGAATGAAGGCGTGTGGGTGCCAGCGAAACGTCCCGTTGTCCCATTCAAGATTACAATTTTGTCATAATAGGCGTCAAAACTTGCTCAAAACCGCGATATTGCGGCAATTGGTCACAACCTTGCATTGTTGCCTCGACCCGAGCACAGGCACGTTGCGCCGATTGCGGCTCCCGCGCTTATTTATGGTAAATCAGGCGTATCGTTTAGCGCTTTTTTAAGCATGTTTGCTAATCATAGCGATATGTAACCGCCGGAGCGAAGCTGTTGTTTTTGCCTTGCTCCCCGTTCGCCGACACGCTCGGCCCGCGCGCATGAGCGCCCGCGGCAAGGTTCCAATGTCTCCTTGTATTTGTTGCGTATTGTTGCGTCCGGAGTTCATTTGCCGTGAGTATTTTTTCGACCTTCATCAGGGTCAGTCCCTCTATGAACACAGCACTGGAAGTGCTGAGGGATACCCAGACCAAATTGACCAATGCCGAACGGCAGATGTCATCCGGCCTGCGGGTGCAGACAGTCAAAGACGACGCCACATACTGGAAAATCTCGACTTTGACGCATACCGATGTCGGGGCGATTTCGTCGGTGCAGGATGCGCTTGGCCTTGCCGCCTCAACCGTCAGCACCGCTTCCACCGGCGTCAGCAGTGCGATCGACGTCGTGACCGAAATCAGGACCAAGCTTGTCAGCGCCTATGAAACCAGTGTCGACAAGACGAAACTCAATGACGAGCTTACCCAGCTGAAAGAGCAATTGCGCAGCATCGGGGAGTCGGCGACCTTCAACGGCGTCAACTGGACCGTTCTGCGGGACGGAGCGGACCCTACCGCGCCACATGAGGTTCCTGGATCCCTCATTCGCGGCACGAACGGAACCGTCTCGATCGGCATGCTGAATTATGAAGGCGTAAACTCGACGACCGGCCCCATCACCGCGAGCGATGCGCGCTACCTGATAGACGATCAGTCAAGCGGCAGCGGCGGTTATGGCGTCCTGACCTCGACGGCCTTTGCGACTGCGGCCGGTGCCGCGAAAAACTACGTTCTGCTCAACAGCAAGAACGGCAATACAAGCGGGCAAGTGGAGATCTCGCTCGATGCGACTACGACGCAAGGCGCCCTCGTCGACATGGTCAACACCGTGACGGGAATGATGAACCAGCTCAAGACAATCGGATCCGCCTTCGGCTCCCTCGAATCGCGCGTCAGCCTTCAGACCGAGTTCGCCAAGAATCTAAGTGATTCATTGACCAGCGGTGTCGGCAAGCTCGTGGATGCCGATATGGAGCAGCAGTCGAGCAAGGTTCTGGCACTGCAGGCGCAGCAACAACTCGGATTACAATCACTTTCGATTGCCAATGCCAGCTACAATACGGTTCTGCAGCTCTTCAAGAGCTTTTGATCTCCCATGGGTCCCGAGGAGCCGCATTGAGGGACGGCTCCTCATATCCGGATTTCAATCGGCCTGATCAAAAGCTTCCTTCCCGCCCTATGCACAGGGGATAACGGCCCGATGAAGATTCCTCTTCATGATATTGCCGCAATGCTTCATATCTGCTGCGGCCATCGAACCGGAGAGCGACGATTCCATGATCAAGAAAATTGCTATTCTTGCCTTAGCGGCAGCCTTTTTGAACGCATGCACCACCACCGATCCCTATACGGGTGAGCAGAAGGTATCCAATACCGCCGGCGGTGCAGCGATCGGTGCCGGTGTCGGCGCCGTTGCCGGTCTTCTGATCGGCCATTCGCCGGCCTCGCGCCGCAATGCGGCGCTGATCGGCGCCGGCGTCGGTGCGCTCGCGGGCGCCGGTATCGGCAACTACATGGATCAGCAGGAATCCGAACTGCGTGCGCAGCTGCAGGGCACCGGTGTTTCGGTGACCCGCGTTGGCGATCGCATCATCCTGAACATGCCTTCTGCAATCACCTTCGACATCGACCAGGATGCGATCAAGCCGGAGTTCTTCTCGACGCTCAATTCCGTCGCGATCGTTCTGCGCAAGTTCAACCGCACCCTGATCGACGTCAACGGCCATACCGATTCGACCGGCAGCCTGCAGCATAATCAGGATCTTTCCGAGCGCCGCGCCGGCTCGGTTGCCTCCTATCTCGGCAGCCAGGGCATCGATCAGCGCCGCATGTCGGCCATCGGCTTCGGCCCGTCGCAGCCGGTCGCATCGAATGCGAGCGAGGCTGGCCGCGCCCAGAACCGCCGCGTCGAGATCCAGATCGCGCCGATCACGCAGAACGGCTAAGCCTTTTCAACAAAACGGCCGGGTTCACGATCCGGCCGTTTTTATTGCGCGGCAGATCAGGCGTGCATGCTGGCACCCTTGGTGATCTTGTCGACGATTTTCTTGTCCGCGCGCAGGGCGATGCCGACCACCTTGGCGTCCTCCGGGGCGAACTCGGAGAAGACGGCGCGATTGGCGACATCGTGGCCGGTTGCAAACATTTCTTCGATGAAGATCGAGGAGGTGACGCCGCGCTCCAGCGAGCGGCGGTGAATGGCAGCAATGTTTTCCGGATCGGCCGAAAGCACGATGATGGGCTGGATCGACAAAGCATTGTAGACGTTGCCGGTGCGATCGCGATAGGCTTCGCCGATGATATCGGGATGTTGTCCGGCTATGCCTGTCGACAGGAAGGCCGTTACATTCAGCTTTTGCCAGGATTGAAGGTCGCTTCGCAGAACGATCGCGATTTTGGTATCGAACATCGGTGGTCACTTTCATGCAGTCTGAGAATGGGACATTGCGCGAGGATGTAGCCGGACAGATCTTCGAGGGTCTTGAACGTTTGTGCGTGGCGCCGGAGGCCAACCGCATTCTGTCCGCGCCGGCCTATCCGGGCATCGAGCGCATTCAGGCTCAGTTTCGAGGCGACGCATTCGACCTGCACCGGCACGACACCTATGCGCTTGGCGTCACCATGCGCGGCGTGCAGACGTTCCGCTATCGCGGCGAACAGCGCTACAGCGTGCCGGGACGAGTGATCATCCTTCATCCGGACGAACTGCACGACGGTGGGGCCGCGACCGAGGACGGCCTCGTCTATCGCATGCTGTATCTGGAGCCTTCGGTCCTGTTGCAATGTCTCGAGGCGGCACGGATCGGTCTGCCATTCGTGGATGATCCGATCGTTGCAGATGATCGGCTTGCAGGGCTATTACTTGCGGCCCTTGGCGAGCTCGATCGTGAGCTGGACGAGCTCTTCGTCGACGATTTCGTCTCTCGTCTTACCGATGGCCTCGCGCAGCATGCCCGCCTGCCGCAGCGGCCATTGGGCAGCATTGCCTGGGGGCAGGTGAAGACCGCGCGGGACTATCTCGAAGCGCATAGCATGCAGGATGTGCGATCCCAGGAGCTGGAGCGCATCACCGGCCTTGACCGCTTTGCGCTGGCGCGGCATTTCCGCGCCGCTTTTGCGACCAGCCCGCACCGGTTCCTGCTGATGCGGAGATTGCAGCAGGCGAAGGCGATGATCGGCGTGGGCGAACCGATTGCGGAGGTTGCCGCCGCAACCGGGTTTGCCGATCAGAGCCATCTGACCCGGCATTTCAAGAAGGCCTTCGGCATTGCGCCGGGCGCATGGCGCAGCATGGTGCGGGGAGACGGACAGAGCCGACCGATGCTCAGTGAACGCCGAGGAACTGCCTGAGTTCCGGTGTCCGCGGATTGGCGAAAACCTCGCCGGGCGGGCCGATTTCGTGCACGCGGCCCTGGTGCATGAAAACGACGCGCGAGCAGACGTCGCGGGCGAATTTCATCTCATGCGTCACCATCAGCAGCGTCATGCCTTCGCTCGCGAGTTCGCGCACGACGGCGAGAACTTCGGCCACCAGTTCCGGATCGAGAGCAGATGTAATTTCATCGCAAAGAAGCGCAATCGGCTGCATAGCAAGGGCTCTTGCGATGGCGACGCGCTGCTGCTGGCCGCCGGAGAGCTCGTCCGGATAGGCGTCGAACTTGTGCCCGAGGCCGACGCGATCGAGCATTCGCCGCGCCATTGCCTCGGCTTCGGCCTTGACGGTCTTCTTGACCACCATCTGCGAGAGCATGACGTTGCGTCCCGCGCTCAGATGCGGGAAGAGATTGAATTGCTGGAAGATCATGCCGACCTTCAGCCGGAGCGCCTTCAGATGCAGGTCATCGGGCAGGAGCTGCGCGCCTGCCACGGAAATCGAGCCATCATTGATCGCCTCCAGCCCGTTGATGCAGCGCAGCAGCGTTGACTTTCCCGAACCGCTTTTGCCGATGATGGCGATGACCTCGCCGGGTTCGACGTCGAGATTGATGCCTTTCAGGACCTCGTTGGCGCCGAAGCTCTTGCGGACTTCAGTGATTTCGATGAGCGACATTGAGCTTCCTCTCCAGGATCTGGCTGCTTTTCGACAACGGCCAGCACAGGGCAAAATAGATGAGCGCGACGAAGCCATAGACGGTGAATGGCTGGAAGGTCGCATTGGTGATGACGGTGCCGGCCTTGGACAGCTCGACGAAGCCGATGATGGAGGTGAGGGCCGTGCCCTTGACGACCTGCACGGAGAAGCCGACGGTCGGCGGCACGGCGATACGCAGCGCCTGGGGCAGGATGACGTAGCGCATCTGTTGCAGATAGCCCATGCCGAGACTGGCCGAAGCCTCCCATTGTCCCTTGGCGACAGCCTCGACGCAGCCGCGCCAGATTTCGATCAGAAAGGCCGATGACCAGAGGGTCAGCGCGACACCGGCGGCCAGCCATGCCGGCACGTCGATGCCGAATAGTCCGAGGCCAAAGAAGGCGAGGAAGAGCTGCATCAGCAGTGGCGTACCCTGGAATAGCTCGACAAAATATTTGACCGCGATGCGGCCGGCCTTGGCCTTGCCGATGCGCAGGAGCAACAGGATCGCGCCAAGGATGGCGCCCCCGGCAAAGGAGACGAGCGACAGCAATATCGTCCAGCGTGCGGCCAGAAGCAGGCCGCGCAGGATATCCCATGTGGTGAACTGGATCATTGGCGGGTCCTGCGTGGAAAGATCAGCATCCCCACAGCGGCGAGCGCCTGCCGGAGCAGGATCGCCAGCGCGAGGTAGATCGCCGTGGAGACAAAGTAGGCTTCGAAGGCGCGGAACGAACGCGACTGGATGAAGTTTGCGGCGAAGGTCAGATCTTCGGCGGCGATCTGAGAGACGACGGAAGAACCGAGCATGACAATGACGACCTGAGATGACAGCGCCGGCCAGATGCGCTGCAGGGACGGCCCGAGGACGATATGCCGGAAAGTCTCGAAGCGGGTCATGGCAAGGCTGGCGCCAGCTTCGAACTGGCCGCGAGGCGTCGCCTGTATGCCGGCGCGGATGATCTCGCAGCTATAGGCGCCGAGATTGACGACCATGGCGAGATTGGCGGCGGTCATCTCGTTCATCTGCACGCCGATGCCGGGCAGGCCGAAGAAAATGAAGAAGAGCTGGATTAGGAACGGCGTGTTGCGGATCAGCTCGACATAGGTGGCGACGATTGGTTTCAGCCAGCGCGGGCCAAGCGCGCGCGCCCAGGCGCAGGCAATCCCAACCAGAATGCCAAGTACGGCACCGACCAGCGTCAGTTCCACCGTGACGAAAACGCCCTTGATCAGAGCGGGGTAATAGTCGGCGAGCCAGCCGAAATCGAAATGATAGCGCATGAGGTAAAGCCTTGCCGGGACCGACTGCACCGCCCGCTGGCGGTGCAGTCGGTCGCGCTTTCATCAGAAGCCGGCCGGCAGGTCGGCGCCCAGCCATTTCTGCGATATCTTGTTCAGCGTTCCATCGGCCTTGGCTGCGGCGATGATGTCGTTGACCTTTTTCTGCAGGGCCGGTTCGTTCTTGCTGAGCCCGATATAGCAAGGCGAGTTGGTGACGAGGAATTTCATCTCCGGCTTCTTCGGCGGGTTCTTGGCGAGAATGGCCGCCGCGACGACATTGCCGGTCGCAACCAGCTGGACCTGTCCGGACAGGAAGGCGGAGATGGTGCCGTTATTGTCCTCGTAGCGCTTGATCGTCGCATCCTGCGGCGCGACCTTGGTCAGCGCCAGATCTTCGATCGCGCCGCGGGTGACGCCGATCGTCTTGCCGGAGAGGTCTTCCGGCTTGGCGGCGGCAACGTCGCCCGGACCGAAGACGCCATTGAAGAAGGGCGCATAAGGATCGGAGAAATCGATGACCTTCTCGCGATCCGGATTCTTGCCGAGGCTCGAAATCACCAGATCGACCTTGTTCGTCTGCAGGTAGGGGATGCGGTTGGCGCTGGTGACGGGAACGAGTTCCGTCTTCACGCCGAGCTTTTCTCCGATCAGGTTGGCCATATCGATGTCATAGCCCATCGGTGTCATGTCCGGACCGACGCTGCCGAACGGCGGGAAGTCCTGCGGGACGGCGACGCGGAGCGTGCCGCGCGAGGTTATGTCGCTCAAGGCATCCGCCCGAGCCGTGTGTGGGGTGGAAAGCGACCCCATCGCCAGCATCGCGATACCGAGTGCCATGAGCAATTGTCTGCGCTTCATCGAATGTCCTTCCAATCGTGGCATGTTCAAGCTGGAAGGCAAAACGCAAGACCTATGCCAGTCGGCGGTATATTGCTCCACCGGCTGCCGATACCGTGGCGGGAATGCTCCATCTCTGGCTATGGACGGATCAAATATGATTAAAAAATGAGCAATTGCTATTGCAATGCTTGTTTGAATGCCGCCGAACCCCTGCGCCGAGAATGGTTCACTTCATGACTGGACAGTTCTGCCCCAAATGCCCCATAGAACCAATAAAGGGTTAACGCCTTTGGCGAGTGCGACGGGAGATTCGGACTATGGTTTTGGCTGATGCAAAGGCGGGAACACGCAACGAGGCTGGCATATCGGCCGTTCTCGGCATTCTGAAGCAGGCCTTCGGAGAGCGTTTCCAGACCGGTGAAAGCTTTCGCGGCCAACATGCTCACACGACGACCTATATTCCGTCGCAGCTTCCTGACGGTGTGGTGTTCGCCGAAACGAGCGAAGACGTGCAGACCGTCGTCAAGGCGTGTGCGGAGCATAGGGTTCCGATCATCCCATTCGGCACAGGCTCTTCGCTGGAAGGGCAGGTCAATGCGCCGCAGGGCGGGATTTCCATCGATTTCAGCCGAATGAACCGCGTCCTGGAAGTCAATGCCGAGGATCTCGACTGCACGGTCGAGCCCGGCGTCACGCGCGAACAGCTCAACACCTATTTGCGCGACACCGGCCTGTTCTTTCCGATCGATCCGGGCGCCAATGCCTCGATCGGCGGCATGGCATCGACGCGCGCATCGGGCACCAATGCCGTGCGCTACGGCACGATGAAGGACAATGTGCTGTCCGTGACCGTCGTGACCGCCAATGGCGAGGAAATCCGCACCGCCCGCCGCGCCAGGAAATCGTCCGCCGGCTACGATCTCACCCGGCTTTTCGTCGGAGCGGAAGGCACGCTCGGCGTGCTGACGTCGATCACGCTGCGCCTGCAGGGTATCCCGCAGAAGATCGCCGGCGGCGCCTGCGCCTTTCCGGATGTCAAGGCGGCATGCGATGCCGTCATCATGACGATCCAGATGGGCGTGCCCGTCGCGCGCATCGAGTTACTGGATGCCATGCAGATGCGGGCCTGCAACCGCTATTCCGGCCTGAGCTATGATGAGAAGCCGACGCTTTTCCTCGAATTTCACGGCACCGACGAGACCGTCGAGCTGCAGTCGGCGCAATTTGCGGAGATTGCGGCCGAATGCGGTGGCGGCGAATTCCTTTGGACTAGCAATGCGGAGGAACGCAACAAGCTCTGGAAGGCTCGCCACGATGCCTATTGGGCCTGCCGGGCGCTGGCGCCGGAGCTGGCTGCCTTGTCGACGGATGTCTGCGTGCCGATCTCACGTTTGGCCGAATGCGTCGCGGAGACCCAGGCCGATATCGAGGCACATGGCCTGCTGGCGCCGATCGTCGGCCATGCCGGCGACGGCAATTTCCACGTGCTTGTCCTGTTCGACGACAAGACCGCGGAAGGGATCGCCGTGGTCGAGGATTTCGTTGGGCGCCTGAATGCGCGCGCGCTGGCCATGGACGGCACCTGCACGGGTGAGCATGGGATAGGACAGGGCAAGATGGCATTCCTCGAACAGGAACTCGGCAATGCCGTCGATCTGATGCGCCAGGTCAAAGAAGCGCTCGATCCGGATGCCATCTTCAATCCCGGAAAGATATTCCGCGGGCACTGAAAGATGGAATATTTTCATGATCTTGGCTTGCTACATATGCGAATGACGCTAGGCTGCAGCCGCTCTTTTCCGGCTTTTGTCATGAAAAGCTGCATGCATGCGCTAGATGGGGTGGCATAGCTCTTAAAAAGGGCTGCTTTCATAGGCAGGGATCGGGTAGAAGTGTGCTTATCCCAGCTTATGTCGCGAATGCGCTCTGACATGCGGCGGCTTGGCATGGGTTGGGAATGAAGATTGGAGACGGTGCGCATTGTTAGGTAGGGTCCTGGTTTTTCTGGGTGGATTGCTCGTGGTGGTGCTGTTCGTGGCGCTGCTCGCTCCGCTCTTCATAGACTGGACCGATTTTCGCAAGAATTTCGAGGATCAGGCGAGCCGCATCATCGGCAAGAAGGTGACCGTTCACGGCACCGTCGATGCCCGCCTTCTGCCGTTTCCGTCGGTAACGTTGCACGATGTCCGCGTCGGCCAGGAGGGCGATGGGACGCCGCTGGTGCAGGTAGCGGAATTCTCGATGGACGCCGAGCTGGCGCCTTTCCTTTCCGGCGAAGCGCTGATCTTCGATATGCGCGTATCGAAGCCGAATGTACGTCTGCGCCTGCTGAAGGATGGAACGCTCGACTGGATGCGCGGCAGCCGGCCGGAGATTCCGGCAAAATCAGTGGTGCTCGAAAGCGTCCATGTGGAAGAGGGTGACATCCTCTTCATCGACGAGCAGACCGGCCGCACCCGGCATGTTACCGGCCTGAATGCCCAAATGTCGGCGAAGTCGCTGGCCGGGCCTTGGCGTATGGAAGGCGATGCGGCGCTGGATGGCGAGCATGGCAACTTCACCGTTTCCAGCAGCCAGCCCGACGACAACGGCGTCCTGCGTGTCCGCACCCGGCTGATGCCCGATCGCCATCCCCTGAATGTCGATCTCGACGGCGAGCTGAAGCTCGTCGACAGCAAGCCGGACTATATGGGCTCCTTCACGGCTGACGTCAGCGATAAGCAGGCCGGCGATTCCGCGGATCAGAAGGCACAGCCCCGCATCAAGGGCCGGTTCGAACTGACGAATGATCGCATTCGCGTTCCGGAATATCGCCTCGAAGTCGGTGCCGACGACGATCCCTATGTGGTCACCGGCGAGGCGACCCTGGATACGGGCTCCAAGCCGGAGTTTCTGTTGACCGCCGATGGTCAGCAGATCGACGTCAATCGGCTCGGCAACAACAAGGGTGCAAACGGCAAGACGAACCGGAATCCCACCGTCTCCGCGCGTCAGCGGCTGAACAGCCTGATCGCGATCGCCGCCGAAGTTCCTGTACCGCAGGTGCCAGGCAAGGCGACCTTCCGGCTGCCGGCGATCGTTGCCGGCGACACGACGATCCGCGACGTGCAGCTCGCTCTCGAGCCGGCGGGAACGGGGTGGAAGATCGATCACGCGATCGGCACGCTGCCGGGGCGCACGCAGGTCGAGGCACGCGGCAATCTGATGCTGCAGGGCGAGCCGAATTTCATCGGAAATCTGGTCGTCGCTTCCAACCAACCGTCCGGGCTGGCCTCCTGGCTGGTGGGGTCCGTCGACCCGTCGATCCGCCAGCTGCGTCAGGCCGGTTTTTCCGCCGATGTCAGCTTGCGGCACGAAGAGCAGCGTTTCGAAAATCTGGAGATCGCCGTCGGTTCGGCAAGCCTCAAGGGCCGGCTCGACCGCCAGGCGCTGAATGACAAGGACCCGCCGAGACTTGCCGTCGATCTTGCCGGTGATGCGCTCGATCTCGATGCGTTGCGGGCGCTGACTGGGCTTTTCACCGGCCAGGGCAGTGACGAAACCCTGTTCGATCACCGGATCACTGCGCATCTGCAGGCCGGGAAGTTCACGGCTTTCGGCGTGCCGGCCGATAATGTCGACACGTCGTTCTCCATAGCAGACGGTGCGCTCACGTTGGACAAGCTTTCCGTGCGCAACGTCGCCGGCGCTGAAATCACCGCCACCGGCCGCGCCGACGGCGAGCCTTCGCACTATAAGGGCTCAGGCGAGATCACCTTCAAGGCCGCCGATCCCGGCCCGTTCTTCGAAATGCTGCGCCAGCATCTGCCGCATCACCCCGTCATGGACCGGTTGGTGCGCAATGCTGCATGGTATGGAAATACCGCTCTTCGCGGAGCGGTCACGCTTGGCGGCGACCAGGACAATGCGCTGACGGTGACGCTGGCCGGCGTCTCCAACGGCAGCCGCGTCAATTTCGATTATCGCATGTCCGATCTCTCGGCCTTCACGGGCAAGGGCACGACGACGCTCGAGGGAACGCTTGAAAACTCCGTCACGTCCATCCTCTTCGGCCAGGCAGGCCTTGATCCGCTACCGGTCGAGGCCGATGCCAATGGTCGCCTGACGCTGAAGGTCTCCGCCAACGGCACGGATCCGGCCGATGCGGCACTGACCTTTGCCACCGACAAGACCTCGTTCACGGCGAACGGCAAGGTCGACGTGCGTCCCGATACATTCCTTAACGGCAATATGGCGCTTTCGCTCGAAAGCGCCGATCTCGACCCCTATTTCGTGATGAACGGCATCGGCATCCCCCAGACCGGCGCAGGCCTGCCGGTGAAATTTCAGGCCAACGCCGCGCTGAGCCCGGACAAGATCGTATTCTCCGATATGAAGGGATCGCTTGCCGACAACACCGTGTCAGGTGCGCTCTCCGTCGACCGCAAGGCGCCCAATATCAAGGCATCGGGCGAATTGTCGCTCGACAAGGCGGATTTCGGCTGGCTGGCGGAGGCGATCTATGGGGCGATTATGGATCCAAAGACGGGTGGCCTCGACAAGGAGAAGCTCGGCCTGCCGGCTTTCACCGGGCTCGACATCGGCGTCAAGCTTTCAGCCAAGCAGCTCTGGCCCGGCATATTCGGGCCCATCTCGAATTTTACCGCCAATGCCTCATACAAGGGCGAGGAATTGCGGCTTAGCGATCTGGCCGGCGGATGGAACGGGGGAACGCTGAACGGCAGCCTTATGCTTGCCAATTCCGACGGCACGGGCTTGCTGCAGACCAAGCTCAGTCTTGCCGATGGCGATTTGGCGGCCGTCGCCTGGCAGCGGGATGGCGCGCCGCTCGCCAGTGGTCGTTTCGGCTTTGCCATGAATGCCGAAGCGAGCGGCAGGAGCGTTGCCGAGCTTGCGGCCAATGCCAGCGGCTCTGGAGAGCTGAAGCTTGGCGAAACGCATGTGCGCGGTCTCAATCTCGGCATTCTGTCGCCCCTGCTTTCGGCGACGGATCAGATTCAGGGCGATATCACTGTCGCCAAGGTGCTGCCGATCGTGCAGACGCTGCTCAACAATGGCGAAGCCGTGCTTCCGGCCACCAGCATACCCTTCAATATTTCCGCAGGGGTGGCGCGCGCGACGAATATTGCAGCCGGCAACGATGTGGCGAAACTTTCCGGCAATGCCGAAATGAGCCTGCCGGACGAGCGCATGCGCGGATCCCTCGGCATCGATTTCAATGCCGGAGCCGAGGCGCAGGGTGGCGCCGAGCCTGCCTTGCGCCTCGATTTTGCCGGGCCGCTCACGGCACCGGGCCGAACGATGGATGTCACTGACGTCACCAGCTTCCTGTCGGTGCGCGCCTTCGAGCGCGAACGGCGGCGTGTCGAACGTTTGCAGGCCAATGTACTCGAGAAGCAGCGGCTCCGGCGCGAGGTGGCGCTCTACAAATTTGTAGCCGTCGCACGCGAAGCTCAACGCCAGCGTGATGCCGCCATCGAGCAGCAGCGCCGTGCCGAGGAAATCCGCCTGCGCGATCTGGCCCGGCAAGCTGCTGCACAAAAGCACGCACAGGAAGAGGCAAGAGCCAAGCAGTTGGCGGAAGAGGAAGCCAGGGCCAGAGCGGCCGCCGAGGCCCGGGCCAGGGCTGAAACGCAGCGCTTACCTGCGCCCAACGACCAGGCGCCGCAAACGAATGGGCCCCTTAATTTCAACGGCCTGCCTGGAATAGCGCAATAGCACATGCCTCGCGGGCGATGAAGGCTTCAGCCTCCGAAGCGTCCGCGACCTCCAGGCGCCTGCCGAAATTCGTTAATCGCGATCCTTCAGCCATTTAAGGACATAGAGGCGGAGTGCGGAGGAGAGGTTGCTGCCAGCCTCGCGACCGTCGTCGATCTCAGAGATCAGTGCGGCCAGCGAGGTGCCGCGCGCATTGGCAATGGCCTTCAGTTCTGTCCAGAAGGCATCTTCCAGGGAAAAGCTTGTGCGATGGCCATGCAGCGTCGCGGAATGTTTGCGGATCATCGGCGGATCGATCAAAAATCGGAAATGGTGGGATAGTGTCTGAAAGTGATTCAAAATGCGGAAGTGAGCAACTGATTTCTGAAGTTTTTTATCTCGAGACCAAAACTAGTCTTCGCTTTCCGTCGTCTCGATTCGGCCTGCTTCGTGGGTTTTCACGCTCTTCTCGTTAAGGGCTTTCGTCAGGCTCTTTTCGGCCTTGGTCCGCCCGAAGGTGACGCGGTTCTGATCCGCCTGTTTTTCCTTGACCGAACGGGCCTGCTTCTTGCGAAACTGACGCAGATTGACGATTTCGGCGCTCATCGATCCCCCGTGATATGGGAAGGGAGGCAAATGCCTCCCCGGTTGGGCCTACTGCTTCTTGCGGAACGCGTCGAGAGAGACGACCGATCCCGGTTTCTTTTCCTCGCCTTCCTTGGCCGCTGTCGCCGGGGCGTCCTCGCCTTCGACCGGCACCGGATAGGCGGTGATTTCGCTGGAGGAGAGTTCCTCCTCGTCGGCCAGCGGCACGTCGAACTCCAGCTCGAAGTTGACGGAAGGATCATAGAAGCCGCGGATGGCATTGAAGGGGACGACCAGCTTTTCCGGAACGTCGGAGAAGGAGAGGCCGATCTCGAACTGGCTTTCCGTGATCTTCAGGTCCCAGAACTGATGCTGGATGACGATGGTCATCTGCTCGGGATACTTCGCCTTCAGGTGCTGTGAAATGCGCACGCCGGGAGCGCCTGTCAGAAAAGTGATGAAGAAATGATGGTCACCGGGCAGGCGACCTGCGGCGCCGACCTCGGTCAACACCTTGCGGATGACTCCACGCAAGGCGTCCTGTGCCAAAATGTCGTAGCGGATATGATCCTGCCCCATGCTTTCCTGTCTTTCGTTGGCCATGTTTTTTATAGGCTTATGCCACGCTGAACGCCGCCGGAAAAGCCCTATGCGCGAGTCACCGCCTGTCGATCTATAATATAGCACTGGAGGAGAAGGTGAAGGCTTCTGTTGCCAGGTGCCTTCGAACCCCGCCTAAGAGTGCGACCCCTTAGGACTTTATTTGAAGTGTCACACCGCGATTAAGCAGCGAGACGAGCTTCCGCATAGTTGTCGTTTGCAACTACAATTTTAGCCCGATAACGGCGGTACAATGCCGAGCAAAAAGTCGATCTTTACACCCTTGTCGATCCTGTTTCGCCCCCATCAAAAGCCGGTCTGACGCCAGTCTTGCCGGCCGGTTTTTGGTGGAGGCGCCGGGTACCGCCCCCGGGTCCAATAGGTTTATTACACCGCTCATTTATCGCCATAGCCGGCCCGAAGACCGGCACGGCTGATATAGTGTTTTCCGCGAGCGAAGGGAAGGGCATTTGTCATAAATGCTTCGCCGAAACATCGCTTTGCGTCTGCGGGCGCGAGATTTGGCTGAATTATGTTTCGCCGTGGTTGGTTTCGTCTCGGCTTGTCATTAAAATCGCAACAAAGGAATCGGCCGGGCGCGGCGGCAATCGGCCGCCGGTGCCATCCGTGCCGTCAGCAAATTCAAGCGATTTCGGAGCGGAAGATGGCTCGTCACCCGGAGTATCAATATCTCGACCTGATGGAGCACCTGCTCGAGCATGGCGATCGCCGGATCGACCGAACGGGAGTCGGCACCTTGAGCGGCCTCGGCGCGATGATGCGCTTCGACCTTTCGAAGGGGCAGATCCCGATCTTCACGACGAAACGCGTCTATTGGAAGCTTGCCGTCAAGGAGATGCTCTGGTTCCTGACCGGCGACACCAATATCCGCAATCTCCTGAAGGAGAACGTGCGGATCTGGACCGATTGGCCGCTGGCGAAATATCGCAAGGCCACCGGCGAGGATATCGATCAGCTTGCCTTCGAGAAGCGGGTCCTCGAGGACGAGGCATTCGCGCTCCAATGGGGCGATCTCGGGCCAGTCTATGGCAAGCAGTGGCGGCAATGGCGCGATGCCGAGGGCCGGGTGCATGACCAGCTGGCCTCGGTCATCCAGGATCTGAAGACCAATCCCAGCAGCCGCAGGATGATTTTCCATGCCTGGAATGTCGGAGAGCTTGCCGACATGGCGCTGCATCCGTGCCATATGGTCTACCAGTTTCATGTGTCGAACATCTCGGCCGAGGGCGGCAAGCGGCCGCGCCTCAGCCTGATGGTGTTCCAGCGCTCATGCGACCTGTTCCTGGGCAATCCATTCAACATCAGCCAGCAGGCGGCTTTGTTGGCGATGGTCGCGCAGCAGGTCGATATGGATGTGGGCGAGCTGGTCTGGTCGGGCGGCGACGTCCACCTTTATCTCAACCATCTCGACGCCATCCGTGAGCAGCTCAGCCGCGAGCCGAAGCCATTCCCGACCTTGCGCCTGTTGCGCCGGCCGGACAGCATCGACGACTATCGCATCGAGGATTTCGAGGTTGTCGGCTATGAACCGCATGCCGCGATCGCGGCCGAGGTTGCGGTTTAGTCCGCCGGGGTAGAGTCGGGATCGGTGCGCTGATCGAGCAGGAGCTGCAGAAAAGCCAGATCGAGCCAGCGCCCGAACTTGGTGCCGACCTGCGGCAGAAGGCCGACCCGCTGGAAGCCGAGCTTTTCGTGTAGCTTGATCGAAGCCTCGTTGCCGGCCTCGATGCCCGCGACCATTGCATGCTTGCCGATCGCCCGGGCGCGCTCGATCAGCTCGATCATGAGTGCCTTGCCGATGCCGCTGCGATATTGGTCGTTGCGGACATAGACGGAGTGTTCGACCGTGTGCCGATAGCCGTCGAAGGCCCGCCAGTCGCCAAACGAGGCATAACCGACCACGTCGCCGCCATCGGCGATCGCCACCAGAACCGGATAACCCAGCTTGTGTCGATCCTGCAGCCATTGCCTGCGGTTGGCGATATCGACCTGCGTCTCATTCCAGATCGCGGCGGTATTGGCGACGGCGTCATTGTAGATCGCGGTTATTCCCGCGAGATCCTCGTCTCTCGCATCACGAATTTGCATCGGCGGCTCCGTGGGCTCCATCCATCAAATCGGATGGTCGTGTCATTTGCTTTTTCATGCTGTCATACACCGATTTCGGTGTCTGTCTACTATATTGGTACAAAAATCACATGAGAGCTAATTTAGACGCCCCTAAAATTAGGCATTTTCTGACCTCGCGCGCAGATTGCCTTCCCCATGAAAGTCCACTATAGTAAAACGCATGTCCCATCTTGATGATATCGACAAGCGCATCGGCGCGCGCATCCGCATCGAACGCGAGAGCCGCGGCTGGTCGTTGACGGAGCTGGCGGAGCGCTCGGCCGTCTCCCGTGCCATGATCCACAAGATCGAGCGCGGCGAGAGCAGCCCGACGGCAACGTTGCTCGGCAAGCTCTCCGGCGCCTTCAGCTTGAGCATGTCGACCTTGATGGCCCGTGCGGAGATGCAGCAGGGCCGCTTTCTCCGGAAGGAAGAGCAGCCCGTCTGGGTCGATCCGCACACAGGCTACGAACGGCGGCATGTCTCGCCGAAATCGGATCTGCCGCTGGATCTTGTGCGCATCGAACTGCCCGCGGGAGCGGACGTTCCGATGCCCGCATCGGCCTATGCCTTCATGCGGCAGCTCATCTGGGTGCTGCAGGGGCGGCTGACGTTTGTCGAAGGAGATGCTAGGCATTCGATGTCGGCGGGCGATTGCCTCGAGCTCGGTCCGCCGACGGACTGCATCTTCAGGAATGAAAGCGGAGAGCCCTGCATCTATGCCGTTCTCGTGCTTCGCAACGCTTGAAGGACGCTTAATTTGCCATTACCGCAAGGCATTTCGCTCGTCCGTCCGAGCGACAGGCGATATGCTGCCGTCTTCGCAAGGCGGAGGTTTTTGGGCCGGCCAGCTCGACAGGCTCAATAATGGTGGGTGATGCGGGACCGCGAAGTGTCTTCCGTCTCCCGTCGCCGCCATCCTGATGTAAAGTCGTCGCGCCGACTCGATTGGTGTCGGTGACATGGACCGAGGGAGACGCATGACCCAGCCGATCAAGACCATCGTCGTTGCCGTATCGCGCAACGGCATCATCGGGCGCGAAGGCGACATGCCCTGGAGGTTGTCATCCGATCTCAAGCGCTTCAAGGCAATGACGCTCGGCAAGCCTGTCATCATGGGGCGAAAGACGTTCCAGTCGATCGGCCGGCCCTTGCCCGGCCGGCCCAACATCGTCATCACCCGCGACACAGGTTTCTCGGCCGAGGGGATAGCAGTGGTGCACTCGCTTGAGGAAGGCATCGAGGCTGCATACCGCCTTGCGCGAGAGAGCGATGTCGATGAAATCTGCATCCTCGGTGGCGGTGAGATCTATCGACAGGCTATTGGAGTTGCCGATCGCTTGCTGATTACCCATGTGGAGGCGGATGTGGAGGGTGACACTGCCTTTCCGGTGATTGATCCTGCCATATGGCAGGCCGAAAGCGAGCTTGCGGTGCCGGCCGGCGAGAAGGACACCTATCCGACGCGTTTCGTTAGCTATTTCAAGCGAAATGCATAAAAGCTGCCCCCGGAAAGCAAATATTTTCCAATGAATCCGACGAACTTCCTCAAGTATCGTTGAAAGCAGGTGCTTCGATACCTATAACGGGAAACAATCGCTGCCACCCGCGGATATCAAGCCAAGAATTCCGTGGGTTTGGTGCGATATCGGGAGTCAACAAACAAAGAGGTTTTGATGCCTTGGAGCAATCAGAATGGCGGCGGCGGCGGCCCATGGGGTGGCGGTGGCGGCGGAAATAATCAGGGACCTTGGGGGCAAGGACCAAACCGGCCGCGCGGCAGCGGCAACGGAGGGCCTCCGGACCTTGAGGATATCATTCGCCGCGGTCAGGACCGATTGAAAGGTTTCGTGCCAGGTGGCTTCAATGCAGGCGTCGTCCTCATCATCATTGCAGTGATCGCCGTTTTCTGGCTGATCCAGTGCATCTACACGGTGCAGCCGGACGAGCGCGGCGTGGAATTGCGCTTCGGCAAGCCGCGCGAGGAAGTCTCGATGCCCGGCCTGCACTTCCATATCTGGCCGATGGACCGCATCGAATACGTCAAGGTGACTGAGCAGCAGCGCAACATCGGCGGCCGCTCAACCGCCGGTTCGACCGCCGGCCTGATGCTGACGGGCGATCAGAACATCGTCAACGTGCAGTTCTCGGTCCTCTATACCGTGACCAACCCGCAATCCTATCTGTTCAATCTCGAAACCCCCGACGAGACGATGCAGCAGGTTGCCGAAAGTGCCATGCGCGAGGTTGTCGGCCGCCGTCCTGCCCAGGACGTCTATCGCGACAAGCGCCAGGAAATCGCGACCGAGGTGAGGAGCATCATCCAGGATACGATGGATCGCTATGGTTCGGGCATCTCCATCAACGCGATTCCGATCGAGGATGTCTCGCCGCCGCGTGAAGTGGCCGACGCCTTCGACGAAGTGCAGCGCGCCGAGCAGAATGAAGACCAGCAGGTGGAAGAGGCCAATCAATACGCCAACCAGAAGCTCGGTCAGGCCCGCGGTCGCGCGGCTCAGGTCCGCGAAGAAGCAGCCGCCTATAAGGACCGTGTCGTGAAGGAAGCCCAGGGTGAGGCGCAGCGCTTCATCTCGATCTACGACGAATACGTCAAGGCGCCGGAAGTCACGCGCAAGCGTCTGTTCCTCGAAACCATGGAGTCCGTCATCGGCAATTCCAACAGCATCATCATCGACGATAAGCAGGGTGTCGTGCCTTACCTGCCGCTGAATGAAGTCGGCAAGCAGTCCACGACGCCGGCGGGCAAGCCCGCCGCTGCAACTCAGCCGGAGGCCAAATAATGACGTCCAGCCGTTTGCCAGCCATTCTCATCGCGCTCGCGGTAGTGCTGTTGCTCATCTATTCGTCGGTGTTCGTGGTCAATGCCCGTGAACAGGCGATCGTCCTGCGCTTCGGCCAGATCCGCGAAGTCAAGACGGAGCCAGGCCTCTACTTCAAGCTGCCTTTCGCCTTCATGGATGCCGATCGTGTCCAGTACGTGCAGCTGCAGGAATTGCGCTTTGATCTGGACAATATTCGCGTCCAGGTCTCGGGCGGCAAGTTCTATGAAGTCGATGCCTTCGTCGTCTACAAGATCATGGATGCACGCAAGTTCCGCGAGACCGTTTCCGGCGATCGCGACGCAGCGGAATCGCGCCTCAGAACCCGCCTCGACGCTGCATTGCGCCGTGTCTACGGTCTACGCGGCTTCGAAGCGGCGCTTTCCGACGAACGCGCCTCGATGATGACGGAAGTACGCAACGATCTGCATCGTGATGCCGAATCGCTCGGTCTCAACATCGAGGACGTCCGCATCCGCCGCACCGACCTGACCCAGGAAGTGTCGCAGCAGACTTACGACCGCATGAAGGCCGAGCGTCTGGCGGAAGCCGAACTCATCCGCGCTCGCGGTAACGAGGAAGGCCAGAAGCGCCGCGCGATCGCAGACCGTCAGGTTGTCGAGATCGTTGCGGATGCGCAGAAGGATTCCGAAGTGCTGCGCGGTCAGGGCGAAGCCGAGCGAAACGGCATCTTCGCCGATGCCTCCAAGCGCGATCCGAACTTCTATGAGTTCTATCGCTCGATGGCCGCCTATACTAAGGCGCTCGCCTCGGGTGGCAAGACGCTTGTCCTGCCGCCGAACCAGTCGGATTTCTTCAAGTACTTTGACAGTCCGGTAGGCTCCGCGCCCAAATCCGGGGCGCCGGCGCTTGCCAATCCGACGCCATCAGCGAATTAAGACGTCAAATCAAGGAATGAAAGGGCTGCCTTCGGGCGGCCCTTTTCGTTATGGCAGATCGCAGTGCCTTTACCATGTCGCATCGCCGGCGCGGAGTGCGGGGATTTCGCAAAAAGGTGATTTCACGCTTCATCATTCCGCCTTATGTTGATGCTTATACAAGACTTCCCCTTTCTTGATGAGGATGCCTGATGGCTTCGACCAATCGCCTGCCTTTCAGCCGTTCGTTTGCCTTGCTGGCCAGCATGGCATTGATTGCCGGCCCCGTTGTGGGCGCTACCGAACAGGCTTATGCGCAGACGCAGAATAGCGGTGCGACGGCGGGTGCCCAGGCGCCGGTCACCAACAACCAGGCGCCTCCGGCCGCATCGCCGACGGCTACGCTGAACCCGGGCGCGATAAACCCGGCAGTGAATGCCGGGCCGGCTTCGGTTGCCGATCTTGCTTCCGGGTTGCTGGATGCCGTCGTCAATATTTCCACCTCGCAGAAGGTGAAAGACGAGGGCGATGGGCCGGCGACGCCGAAGGTACCGGACAACTCGCCCTATCAGGATTACTTCAACGATTTCTTCAACAACAAGAAAGACGACAACAGCAATCGCAAGGTGAGCTCGCTCGGCTCGGGCTTCGTCATCGACCCGGCCGGCTACATCGTCACCAACAATCACGTCATCGAAGGCGCCGACGATATCGAGGCGATCTTCCCGAACGGTACCAAGCTGAAGGCAAAGCTTATCGGCACCGATACGAAGACCGATCTTTCGGTTCTCAAGGTTGAGCCGAAGCATCCGCTGACGGCGGTGAAGTTCGGCGATTCGTCCAAGATGCGGATCGGTGATTGGGTGATGGCGATCGGCAATCCTTTCGGCCTCGGCGGGTCCGTGACCGTCGGCATCGTTTCGGCCCGAGGCCGCAACATCAATGCCGGCCCCTATGACAACTTCATCCAGACGGATGCGGCGATCAACAAGGGCAATTCCGGCGGCCCGCTCTTCAACATGAAGGGCGAGGTGATCGGCATCAATACGGCCATCATCTCCCCGAGCGGCGGCTCGATCGGTATCGGTTTTGCCGTGCCGTCCGAACTCGCGGAAGGCGTGGTCAATCAGCTCAGGGACTTTGGCGAGACACGCCGCGGCTGGCTCGGGGTGCGCATCCAGCCGGTAACGGATGACGTCGCCAACAGCCTCGGTCTGGCCGGTGCCAAGGGCGCGCTCGTGGCCGGCGTCATCAAGGGCGGCCCGGTCGACAACGGTTCGATCAAGGCGGGCGATGTCATCCTGAAATTCGACGGCAAGGATGTGGACGAGATGCGCGATCTGCCGCGCGTCGTCGCTGAAAGCCCCGTCGGCAAGGAAGTCGATGTCGTCGTTTTCCGCGATGGCAAGGAACAGACCGTCAAGGTGACCCTCGGCCGACTGGAAGACAGCGATCAGGCGGCAGCCGCCAGCACCGACAAGACCAAGAAGCCGCAGCTTGCGCCCGACGATAATGGCAATAATGGCGGTGTCATCAATCCCGACGAGGGCGATGAGGGTGGCGACGACGGCATGGATGGGCAAGACCAGGGCGGCGATCCGCAGCAATCGCCGCAGGCTCAGCCACCGGCCCCAGCGACCTCGAACATACTCGGCATGAAGCTCGCGACGCTGAGCGCCGAGAACCGCAAGAGCTTCGGCATCGCCGATAGCGTCGATGGTGTCGTCATCACGGAAGTGGTGCCTGGTTCGGCTGCGGCGGACAAGGGCCTGAAGCCCGGCGACGTCGTCGTGGAAGTGGCGCAGGAATTCGTCCAGACACCGAGCGCCGCCTCAGAGAAGGTGGCCTCGTTGAAGCGCGAAGGACGGCGCAATGCGCAGATGATGGTTGCGTCTCCGAATGGTGACTTGCGCTTCATCGCCGTCGCGCTGGAGTAGGAGTTCAGCGCTCCGTTTGTTTTGCCTGCTGCGCCCGCCACTCGGCTGCCGTCAGGCGGTAGAGGACATGCCGCTTCAGATGGGGATGGGTGTCGGGCACATTTGGATGATCGAAATAGCCGCCTTCGACGCGATGCATGCCGATCCGCTCCATGACAGCGGTCGACCTGGCATTGTCGTGCACGGCAAAGGAAACGATCTGGTCCAGGTTGAGCGTGTCGAAACCGTGGGCAAGGAGCGCCCGTGCCGCCTCGCTGACAAATCCCTTGCCCCATTGTCGCGCCACCAGCCGCCAGCCGATCTCGATCGTTCCCGCCGGCACGAAGGGTTCCAGATGATCCGTTCGCATCAGCAAGCAATAGCCGATCGCTTCGCCGCTTTCCTTCAGCTCCAGCACGTAGGGGCCGAGCCCGGTTTCCGCGATCATCGACTGAACGCGATCGAAGAAGGCGTCGGCTTCCGCACGATTGCGGCGGAACGGAAAGAACTCCATGACGGTCTCGTCGGAGTTGATCTCATAGGCCAAATCGCGATCCGTCTCGCGCCAGTTGCGGATGATGAGGCGGTCGGTTTCGGTAATGATCATCTGTAGCCCGATCCCGGCGATAGCGCCGTTCTATGGTTTGATGAAATCCGTCTTGCGATAGCCCTGGATGTAGAGGAGGGCGGTGAGATCGCCATGGTCGATGCGCATCCTGGCCTGTGCCGAGACCGTCGGCTTGGCGTGTAGCGCCACACCAGAGCCGGCGAGCTGCAGCATGCCGAGGTCATTTGCGCCATCGCCGACAGCCAGCGCGTCATCGGTGGAGATGCCGAGCTTCTGGGCGATTTCGTTCAACGCATCCACCTTGGCTTGTTTGCCGAGGATCGGTTCTTCGACGAGGCCGGTCAGGATGCCGTTTTCTTCCAGCAGAATATTGGCGCGGTTTTCGTCGAAGCCGAGGGTCGCGCCGATGCGGCTGGTGAAGACGGTAAAGCCGCCAGAGACGAGGGCGGCGTAATATCCTTTCGCCTTCATCGTCGCGATGAGTTCGGCGCCGCCCGGCGTCAGCGTGATGCGTTTGGCAATGACATCATCGACGACGGAGATCGGCAATCCCTTCAGCAGGGCCACGCGCTCGCGCAGGGCCGGCTCGAAGGCGATTTCGCCATTCATGGCGCGGGCCGTAATGTCTGCGACTTTCTCCTTGAGGCCGACTTCGGCGGCGAGTTCGTCGATACATTCCTGGCCGATCATGGTCGAATCCATATCAGCAATCAGCAGCTTCTTGCGGCGGGTGTCGGCGTCCTGGATGACGAGATCGATCGGCTCGCCGCCGATCACGGCCAGGATATTAGCTTCTGCAGCCTGCAGGTCCGTATCATCGCGAAGTGCGATATCACAGGCGATGCCGTCGGCCAGCCAGTAAAGCCCGGACGCCTTGACGACATCGGCCGCCTTTTCCGCGATGGCCGGAACAAGAACGGGGTTTGACGGATTGGCAATAAGCGTGGCAACGAAGGCCATGAGCAGAAACCTTATGAGCAATATCGACGCGATCCTGATAACCGGGCCGACCGCCAGCGGCAAGTCCGCGCTGGCGGTAGAATTGGCGCGCTCGCATGATGGCGCCGTTATCAATGCCGACAGCATGCAGGTCTATGACACCCTGCGCGTGCTGACAGCGCGGCCCTCCGGGGCCGATATGGAAGGCATTCCGCATCATCTTTATGGCCATGTCCCGGCGGGCCAAGCCTATTCCACCGGCGTCTGGCTGCGTGAGGCCAGCGCATTGGTCGAACGTCTGCGCGGTGAGGGGCGATTGCCTGTCTTCGTCGGCGGCACGGGGCTCTATTTCAAGGCGCTGACGGGCGGGCTCTCCGACATGCCCGAAATTCCGCCTGATATCCGGGACCGGCTTCGTGGCCGACTGCTTGAGGAGGGGGCGGAGGGGCTGCATCGCGAGCTTGCGGAACGTGACAGCGCCATTGCGGAAACGCTGAATCCGCAGGACGGACAGCGTATCGTCCGCGCGCTGGAGGTGATGGAGGCGACTGGCCGGTCCATCGCGGCTTTTCAGGGCAAGGCCGGGCCTATGATCATCGATCCCGATCGTGCTCGCAAGATCGTGGTGCTGCCTGACCGCGCCGTCCTGCACCAGCGCATCAACAGCCGCTTCGAAAAGATGCTGGCAATGGGCGCGGAGGAGGAGGTTCGGACTCTATTGGCGTTGGATCTCCCGCCGGAGATGCCCGTGATGAAGGCGATCGGCGTGTCGCAGATCGCCGCGATGCTGAAGGGCGAGATGTCGCGGGAAGAGGTCATCGAGACCGGGGCGGCGGCGACGCGACAATATGCCAAGCGGCAGATGACCTGGTTTCGCAATCAGATGGATGGGAGCTGGGAGCGCCTGAGCCCGTGAGCTTACTGCCTCAATCCTTGTCGTAAAGGCTGCTCAGCGGCTTTTTCAGAATGCTGTCCCGCAGCGAAAGGCCGGGTTCCCGCCTGAGCGACGGCAAAGGTTCTTTCGGCGCCATCGCGCGTGCGGCCGCATCGTCGCCCCGGTATTCGCGGCGCAGGTCCGCAAGCCTGCTGTCGATCGATGTCTGCGGAAGCGGCGCAGTCTGTGGGGTGGCCGTGCGGGGCAGCATGTCGGGGCGATAGGGTTCGATCGGTGGCGCATCGGCTTCCGCCACACGTGGGGATGTCTGCTCGACGGACGGATCGTCGAAATCGTTCCTGCTCTCGGTCACCGTGTCCGGTGCGGCGCCGTAGCTCTGTTGCAAGGCGCTGATATCGGGGCCCGTAATCGAGCGCATGCGGCTGATGATCGTGCGCAGATCGACTGTATCCGGCGAATCCTCGCTGACCTTCGCCGTGCTGCCGCTCGCTTTCGGCAGCAGATGGTCTTCCACGCGGGAAAAGCGCATGCGCATCGGCACGGTGATGGCCTCGCCGAAGGCGATTGCCTCGCCATTGCCGATCGAGGACAGGAAGCTGGTCGTCGAGATCGACGAGTTCGGGATGGCCGAACGGATGATTTCCTGGTCGCGATCATTGGCAAGGCGCATGGCGAAGAGCGTCGAGCACTGTGAGAGGATCGTCTGATCGAGCTCGCCGGGGCGCTGCGTGATGATGCCGAGCGATACGCCGTATTTGCGTCCTTCCTTGGCGATGCGGGCGATGGCCTGCCGCGTCGGGAAGAAGCCCAGCGTCGGATCGGCGGGGATATAGCGGTGCGCTTCCTCGCAGACGACGAGCATATGGATCGCGCCGTCGCTCCAGAGCGCCAGCTCGAACGCCATACGGCAGAGGACCGAAGCGACGGAATTGATGACTTCCGAGGGGATACCGGCGAGCTGGAACGTGCAGATCGGCTTACCGTCGCCCGGAATGCGGAAGATCTTGGCGATGGTCTCCATGATCGTATCGGTGATCGTATTGTTGGAGAACATGAAGTGATAACGGGGATCGTTGATCGCCGAGATGATGCGCATTTTCAGGGAGCGCAGATGCGGCTTTTCCTGGCGGCCCTCCAGCCGGCCGATGCGCTCGTCGATCAGCGCCAGCAGATCGGCCATGCGGTAGGGAACCGGCGTATCCGCCGTCACGGATGACTTTTCCGTTTGGCGGCGCATCAGGCTTGAATCGCTGCCGCGGAAGGCGCGTCTTGCCTCCGGAATGAGATCGCGCAGCGCATCGAGTTCTTCCGGTATTGCCGGTCGGCCGCGGAAGACGACTTCGCTGAATTCTTCCAGCCGCATCAGCCAGAAGGGCAAGTCGAGCGTATCCGTGTCGATGACGACGGCATGCTTCGGAAAGGCGGCGGCAAATTCATTGTGCGGATCGAGGATCAGCACGCGAAGTTTCGGATCGGCGCCGATCGCCTTGTGCAGCAACAGCGAGACGGCGGTGGATTTGCCGACGCCGGTGGAGCCGACGACGGCGAAATGCTTCGACAGCATAGAGGGAATATGGATGGCGGCGTCGATGCTTTCATCCTGTGTCAGCTTGCCGATGACGCAGCTGCTGCCCTTGCCGGCATCGAAGATGCGCATGAGGTCGGCGGCTCGGATGCGATGCGCAATCGCGCCGAGATAGGGATAGGCGGTAATGCCGCTCGAAAATTCCTCGCGGCCATCCGGCCCGACATGGACCTCGCCCAGAAGCTCGACTTCGATGCGGAAGAGATTATCCTGTTCTTCGCCCCAGCCGACGCTTTGAGTGTTCATCGAGTAGACGAGGGCGGCCACTCGGTTCGACCCGACGCTGATGGAGATCAACCTGCCGACCGACCAGAGTTCGGTAAGGTCGGTACCGCCGGCTTCGGCGACGGCGGCGATCGTTGCTCTCGAGCCGTTGCACGCGACGACACGGCCGAGGAAGCGATTTCCCGGCTTCAGCCTGTCGCGACGATCAAAATCTCCAGCTTTGCCGGACGTCTGCAGATCATTATTCAGCAAATAGCTACCCCAACTATCCAATGCCGGAGCATAGAGACGGCGGCTTAACAAAATCCTGTCGGGCACCCATGCTTTTAAAGGGTTTCAGCTGATAGGGTTTCGGTGGCCGCGATTTTTTATTGCTTCACGCGTTGACGCTTCGAAATTTTCTGTCTATCACTTCGCCCCATGAAAAACTCGATCGTTCTTATCGTGGTGGGAAAGCGCATGGGCAGGATGGTGTAACCATCCGGCGATAGCCACCCATGCGCTAGATGACAGGCTCCCCAAGGGGCCTTTTTTTATGCCCGAAATCGAGATTTCATTCTTCCAAACCTCCAGCAGACAGCGGAACAAACGTATGACCGGCACAGATAATCAGGCGAGCGACAATCGAATGACAGGCGCGGAGATCGTGTTGCAGGCGCTCAGGGACAACGGCGTCGAACACATCTTCGGTTATCCGGGCGGCGCCGTGCTTCCGATCTATGACGAGATCTTCCAGCAGGACGATATCAAGCACATTCTCGTTCGCCATGAGCAGGGCGCCGGCCATGCGGCCGAAGGCTATGCCCGCTCCACCGGCAAGGTCGGCGTCATGCTGGTCACCTCCGGCCCGGGCGCGACGAATGCCGTCACGCCGCTGCAGGATGCCTTGATGGATTCGATCCCGCTCGTCTGCCTCAGCGGCCAGGTTCCAACCACGCTGATCGGCTCCGACGCTTTCCAGGAATGCGATACCGTCGGCATCACGCGGCCGTGCACCAAGCACAATTGGCTGGTCAAGGATGTCAACGAGCTGGCGGCCGTCATTCATGAAGCCTTCCGCATCGCGCAATCTGGCCGCCCGGGTCCTGTCGTCGTCGACATTCCGAAAGACATTCAGTTCGCAACTGGGACCTATACGCCGCCGGAAGCGCACCATGCCCAGAAGAGCTATCAGCCGAAGATCCAGGGCGATCTCAACAAGATCACCCAGGCGATCGAGCTGATGAAAAATGCCCGCCGTCCGGTCATCTACTCTGGCGGCGGCGTCGTCAATTCCGGCCCGGAAGCCTGCAAGCTGCTGCGCGAGCTGGTCGAGCTGACCGACTTCCCGATCACATCGACGCTGATGGGTCTTGGCGCCTATCCGGCATCCGGCAAGAGCTGGCTCGGCATGCTCGGCATGCATGGTTCCTATGAAGCCAACATGGCGATGCATGATTGCGACGTCATGGTCTGCATCGGCGCGCGCTTCGACGACCGCATTACCGGCCGCCTGAATGCCTTCTCGCCGAATTCGAAGAAGATCCATATCGATATCGACCCATCGTCGATCAACAAGAACGTTCGCGTCGATGTCGGCATCCTCGGCGATGTCGGTAATGTTCTGGAAGATATGGTTCGCTTGTGGCGCGCCTTGCCGCAGAAGCCGGCTGCGGAGCGCTTGGGCGACTGGTGGGCTGACGTTGCCCGTTGGCGCGCGCGCAATTCCTTCGCCTACAAGCCGAGCGACGATGTGATCATGCCGCAATATGCGATCCAGCGTCTCTATGAGCTGACGAAGCATCGCGATACCTACATCACGACCGAAGTCGGCCAGCACCAGATGTGGGCGGCTCAGTTCTACGGTTTCGAACAACCGAACCGCTGGATGACCTCGGGCGGCCTCGGCACGATGGGCTACGGCCTGCCGGCCGCACTCGGCGTGCAGATCGCCCATCCGGAAAGCCTGGTCATCGACATTGCCGGCGATGCCTCGATCCAGATGTGCATTCAGGAAATGTCGGCGGCCATTCAGCACAATGCGCCGATCAAGATCTTCATCCTGAACAATCAGTACATGGGCATGGTTCGCCAGTGGCAGCAGCTGCTGCACGGAAATCGTCTGTCCAATTCCTACACGGAAGCGATGCCAGATTTCGTCAAGCTCGCCGAAGCCTATGGCGCCGTCGGTTTGCGCTGCGAAAAGCCGGGTGACCTCGACTCCATGATCCAAGAAATGATCGACGTCAACAAGCCGGTCATTTTCGATTGCCGCGTCGCCAACCTCGCCAACTGCTTCCCGATGATCCCCTCGGGCAAGGCGCACAATGAAATGCTGCTGCCGGATGAAGCGACCGACGAGGCCGTCGCCAACGCCATCGACGCCAAGGGTCGCCAGCTGGTTTGATCGATAGCCGTGGTGCGGCGGTTGCCGTGCCCCGGCCGATCCCGTCGGCATGCCGAACAAGAACCGAGGAAACGGAACAAGGATAATGAACGCACACCTTCAACCCACGGGCTCCGCCTACTTCATTTCGCCGGAAACGGCCGCAGCCGAGAGCCACACGCTTTCGGTGCTGGTCGATAACGAGCCTGGCGTTCTCGCCCGCGTCATCGGTCTTTTCTCCGGCCGAGGCTACAACATCGAAAGCCTCACGGTTTCGGAGACCGAGCATCAGGCGCACCTCTCGCGCATCACCGTCGTCACGCGCGGCACGCCGCACGTGCTGGAACAGATCAAGGCGCAGCTCGAGCGCATCGTTCCCGTTCATCGGGTCGTCGACCTCACCGTGCGCGCCCGCGAACTCGGCCAGGAGCGGCCGATCGAGCGCGAAGTGGCGCTGCTGAAGGTGACCGGAAGCGGGGAGATGCGTGCCGAAACGCTGCGGCTCGCCGATGCCTTCCACGCCAAGGTGGTGGATGCGACTGTCGAGCACTTCATTCTCGAGATCACCGGCAAGTCCTCGAAGATCGATCAGTTCATCGCCATCATCAAGCCGCTCGGCCTCATCGAAGTCTGCCGCACGGGCATCGCTGCGATGAACCGCGGCTCGCAAGGGATGTAAGAGCCCGTATCGTTGACCGGTCAGCGGGCGTCGCTTAGCCTTGCGACGTCCAGCCCGGATCAGCGGGCTCTTTGCAGCGGGGAAATAAGGTGGCAGTTCTTGCCGGCGAGACTTTGCCAGATATCGGTGAAAAGCCGTGGCATCCGCCGGCCGGCATGCGCCTTGGCGCCGCGCCTTTCGTACGAAGTGACTTTCCCTGGCTCGGACGTTATTTCGGTTCGCAGAAGCTGGCTTCCGCGATGTCGCCCGGAATAGGCGGCATTGTTTCCTGGGGCGGACGCGCACCGGCCAAGATGGCGGATGGGATTGCGCGGTTCCGCCGATTGCCGCATTGGCATCTGGAGGATGGTTTCCTGCGCTCCGTGGGGCTCGGCAAGACCGGCGCCATTCCGCTTTCCATCGTCATCGACGATCTTGGCCTGCCCGTGGATGCATCCACGCCATCGCGGCTTGAGAGGCTGATAGAAGGTGCCGGGGAGGCGGGAGAGCTCGGCCGCGCCATCCGCGAGCAGATCGTTCTCAACAAGTTGTCGAAATACAATCATCTCCCGCATCGCCCGCCACGCATTGAGCGGACGGCAAAGCGGCGCATTCTGCTCGTCGATCAGGTCGTCGGTGATGTTTCCGTCGGCGGGGCACTCGGCTCAAAAGCCTCTTTCGAGAAGATGCTTGCGGATGCGCTGGCGAGCGATGCGCAATGCCTGATCCGTACCCATCCGGACGTCATGGCTGGGCTCCGTAAGGGATATCTTACGAATGGGGCTTCCATGCGAAATGTAGTGCTGCTCGGTGAGGCTGTGTCCGTGGCATCGATCCTCGAGGTCGTCGACGAGGTCTGGACGGTCTCGAGCCAGTTCGGCTTCGATGCGCTGCTGCGCGGTATTCCGGTGCGTTGCTATGCCGCTCCCTTCTATGCGGGCTGGGGCGTGACCGAAGATCATTTCGGCGTTTACACCAAGGCTGCGCTTGCCGGGCGTCGGACGAAACGAAGGACGGTGGATCAGATCGCCGCCGCCGCTCTTTCGCTTTATCCGACCTATCGCGATCCCATCGATTGGCGGGAGATCGACGTCTTCCGGGCAATCGAGCTGATCGTCGCACAGCAGAAGGTGGCGGCCTAAACCTATAGCATGTCCAGTGATTTTTTTCGCGATGGCGGCGGGAAGGCGGCGTCGAGGACGGCCCAATCCTCGTCTGTCATATCGACATCTATCGAATCACGGTTTTCCTCGACACGCTGCGGGTTCGAGGATTTCGGAATCGGTATCACGCCGTCGCGCTCCAGCAGAAAGGCAAGCGCGATCTGGGCCGGGGTCGCCTGATAGGTCTTGGCGATGCGGATCAGCTCTGGGTGATGAAGCAGCCGGCCTTGCTCGATCGGCGAATAGGCCATGATCGGAATGCCGCGCTCCTGACACCAGGGCAGCAGGTCATATTCGATGCCGCGCCGGGAGAGATTGTAGAGCACCTGATTGGCCGCGACATTGCCGCCGCTCGGCACGGAGAGCAGCTCATCCATATCGACGACGTCGAAATTCGACACGCCCCAGGCTTCGATTTTACCGGCGGCTTTCAGGCCTTCGAAGGCTTCCACCGTTTCTTCGAGCGGATAATTGCCGCGCCAATGCAATAGATAGAGATCGAGGCGATCGGTGTTCAGACGCCTCAGGCTGCGTTCGCAGGCCTCGACCGCACCTTTGCGGCTGGCGTTGGCGGGATAGACCTTGCTGACCAGGAAGACCTCATCGCGGCGGCCTTCGATCGCCTTGCCGACGATTTCCTCCGAGCCGCCGTCGGCATACATTTCGGCCGTGTCGATCAGCGTCATACCGAGATCGAGGCCAGTTTTGAGGCTGGTGATTTCATCCCTGGCATTTGCGCTATTCTCGCCCATGTTCCAGGTGCCCTGGCCGAGTGCCGGAACCGCGATGCCGGAGGGGAGGGTGACGGTGGGGATGGGCTCGCGCATTGTCTGTCCTCGCTGCGGAAAGCCGAAGGATAGATCCATCCTGGCGGATTTCAATCGACGCCTTCATGTCACCGTGACAAAGGTGCTCTGGCTTTCAGACTATGAGCGAATTAATGTCGCCCGGATATGCGTCGCTGTATCAGGCGCGCGTGAGAAGAATTTTGGATGCCGCCCTTCGTCACGCACGGTGTCCTTGGAGGCACCATGGCGCTGGATACATTTCTGGCTCTCTTACTTTTCGCATTCACGACATCGATCACCCCAGGGCCGAACAACATGATGCTGTTTGCCTCGGGCGTGAATTTCGGTTTCCGGCGCACTATCCCACATATGCTCGGGATCGGTGTCGGCTTCTTCTTCCTACTGCTTGGAGTCGGCCTGGGTCTGGGCGCGTTGCTGCATACGGTGCCTGTGCTCTACACCGTGCTGAAATTCGCAGGCGGCGCCTATCTCGTCTGGATTGCCTGGAAGATCGGCACGTCGCGCAGTATTACGGAAAGCGAAGGCTCCGCACAGCCGATGAGTTTCATGAGCGCTGCCGCATTCCAATGGGTCAATCCCAAGGCCTGGGTGATGGCCGTGACCTCCATGGCGACCTACACCAACGAGCAGCTCTATCTCTTCACTGTTCTGCTCGTCGGGCTGGCATTTGCCGCCGTGAACGTGCCGACCGTTTCGACCTGGGCCGGTTTCGGCTCCGTGCTGCGCGATTGGCTTTCCGACCCCGTTCGGCTCAAATGGTTCAATATAACCATGGCCCTCCTGCTGGTGCTCAGTCTCTGGCCGATGCTAAAGTAATCCGGAAAAGACAGGAGACAGTCATGTCCCACGGACACTCGCATGATGACGGCGATCATCACCACGACAACCACTATTCGGACATGCAGGCGCGCGTGAAGGCGCTCGAAACGCTGCTGACGGAAAAGGGGCTGATCGATCCGGCGGCGATCGATCGCATCGTCGAGACCTATGAGACGAAGGTCGGGCCGCGCAATGGCGCGCAGGTGGTGGCGAAAGCCTGGAGCGATCCCGACTTTGCCGATTGGTTGCGGCGTGACGCGACGGCGGCGATCGCAAGCCTCGGCTTTACCGGCCGCCAGGGCGAGCATATGCGCGCGGTGTTCAATACGCCGGAAACGCATAACCTGATCGTCTGTACGCTGTGCTCCTGCTATCCTTGGGCCGTGCTCGGGCTGCCGCCGGTCTGGTACAAGGCGCCGGCCTATCGGTCGCGCGCGGTGATCGATCCGCGCGGCGTGCTTGCCGAATTCGGCCTGACGTTGCCGCAGGAGACGAAGATCCGTGTCTGGGATTCGACGGCGGAACTTCGTTATCTGGTGATCCCTGAGCGGCCCGCCGGTTCCGAGGGCATGGATGAGGCGGCGCTGGCTGGTCTCGTCAGTCGCGATGCCATGATCGGAACCGCGCTTGCCAAGATGCCGGAGGCCGCACCATGAACGGCCCGCACGATCTCGGCGGGCAAATGGGTTTTGGCCCTGTCGCGCCCGAACCGAACGAGCCTATTTTCCATGCCGAATGGGAAAAGCGCGCGCTCGGCATCACGCTCTCCTGCGGCGCCTTCGGTGCCTGGACCATCGATGAGAGCCGGCATGCGCGCGAAAATATTCCGCCGGCCAACTATCTCGGTGCTAGCTACTACGAGATCTGGACGCGCGCGGTCGAGACGCTGCTGGGACGGCATGGTTTCGCCACGGCGGAGGAGTTGCGCACCGGCCGTTCGCTCGAACAGGGTAGGGTGCCGAAACGGGTTCTGAAGGCTGAAATGGTCGATGGCGCGTTGGCGAAGGGCGGTCCATGCGACCGGCCGGTCGATTCAGCACCGCTTTTTGCCGTCGGCGATCATGTGCGGACCAAGAATTTTAATCCGACCGGCCACACCCGATTGCCGCGCTACGCTCGTGCCAAGACGGGTATCATCGAAGCGGTGCAGGGCTCCTTCGTCTTCCCCGATGACAATGCGCATGGCCGCGGCGAGAACCCGCAATGGGTCTATACCGTGGTCTTTGATGGCGCCGAAATCTGGGGCGAGGAGGCCGATCCCTCGCTGACGGTCTCGATCGATGCCTGGGAGAGCTATCTTGAGCGCATGTGAGGTCGCATCGCCTCTGGCGCAATCGCCCGGATTGCCGAAATCAGCCGATGGCGAGCCGGTCTTTCCGGAGCCCTGGGCGGCGGACGCCTTTGCGATGACGGTGCATCTGCACGAGAAAGGCCTGTTTGTCTGGAGCGAATGGGCGGAGCGGCTGTCGGCCGAACTGCACAAGCCCGGCCGCGCGGTTGATGGCAGCGATTACTTCGATTGCTGGGTGGCAGCGCTTTCGGGCCTGCTTGTCGCGAAGGGCATTGCCGATGCCGATGCGATCCTGGCTTTGCAGCAAAGCTGGCAACGTGCGGCGGAGGCCACGCCGCATGGTAAGCCGATCGCGCTGGAAAACGATCCGCAGCGTTAAAGGACAGGTTCCGCTTGGGTTGGGGCCATCCTCGTCCTTCGAGGCTCCGGCCTGGGTCCTCCGCGCCTCAGGATGAGGATGAAGCGAGTGCCGAATTCGATGAAGGCTCATTTGATCGGCACGGACAAAAGATTGGCCCTCTCGGTGAGGAGGCCCGAAGGGCCGTTTCGAACCACGAGGGCGGATGGTTCGGTTCCCTATCCTCATGCGGTATGCGAATATCCCGCAGGTTAGGATGAAAACTGTTTATAGCACTCGTCCGCTACCCGCCGCAGCATGTCGCGCGAGATCTCGCCGGTCACGGCATAGCCGAGATTGCCATCGATCCAGTAGAAGGTCTCGACGGCTTTGTCGCTGGCGAAGCGGAAGCTGGTCGTGGTGTTACCGCTATTGCGCCCCACCAGCACCGTCAGGCGCTGGCCGCTGGCATTTTCATACATGAACAGGGCTCCGGGCGTACCGTTGATCGGCAGAAGCCGGCCGCCGACAAGCTGGAATCCCAGCCTCTGCAGGCTCGGCACCTTGAGGCCGGCGACATTCATGCGCTTGCCGAGCCAGGTGGCGAGATGCGCCTCCTGATCCGCGCCGACTTCGACGGGATGGCGGACATCGCTGGCATAGACGACGAAAGCCGAATGCGCCTGCTGCGGCAATGCCTCGATTGAGGTCAGCTGCAATTCGGGCCGCGCGAAAAGATCAGGGCCGAAGTGGCCGGCCGCTGCGCCAGTGACAAATAGTGCCAGCGAGGCTGCGAGCATCATAAGCCGACGATTTCGTTGAGGTATAGTCGCCTGTGCAGACGATATGTTTCTGCTTTTCAAAAAGAGGTCCGCATCGCCGTCGTTCGAGATAGCATAGGGGGAGAACATGGCCCGGATTTCAGCGTTCTGGACCTGCCATACTGCAACGGCGGCGGCATCCTCAGGATTTTCGACTAGCCATGCCTGTAATTCCGCCTGTTTTTCCGCCGGCAGAAGGCCATCGGCAAAGGCGTGAAGGTCCGCTTCGGTCACCGTCGGTTTGCGTTCGTTCATCTTGGTCTCCGAAGCGTGACGACATTGTCTGCGTTCAACAGGCTGGTCATCTTCTGGCGGGCGCGCGACAGGCGCGACATCACGGTGCCGATCGGGATATCTAGCATGTCTGCGACGTCCCGATAGCTGTAACCCTCGACCACGACGAGCATCAGCACCGCGCGATAGTCTTCGCTAAGGCTGTTCAGCGCTATTTCCAGGCGCGATCGCTGCAGCGGGTCGTTGTCAGTCTCGGCTGCCGATAGGTGGCTATTGTCGTCGATATCGACGAAACTGCGGCCGCCCTGCTGGCGCAGTCCGTTGCGATAGAGATTGGTCATAATGGTGAGGACCCAGCCGCGCAGGTTCAGCCCGCGCCATTGGCCGCGGCGGGTCAAAACCTTCTCGACGCAATCCTGAAGCAGGTCCTCGCCATCGGCATCCGAGCGGGCGAGGCTGCGCGAATAGCGCCGCAACGAGGGGAGGAGCGCCAGCACCTCCGCCTCGAAGCCATCGGGCGCGGGGGAGGCTCCCGCCGCGCCCTTTTCGTTCCCATCAGGGCTTCGCGACATTCCAGACGCCTTTGAAACCGTCGCCGGCGACATCACCGGACTTTGCGTCCTTGACAAAGAAATAGAGCGGCATGCCGTCCTTTGCCCACTGTTTCTTTCCGTCCTTGCGGGTAATGATCGAATATGCACCCTCCGCCTTGGCTTTGCCATCGGCCATGAGCGGCGGCCAAGCTTTCGCACAATCGCCGTTGCAGTTGGATTCGCCTGATTTGTCGTTCTTGAACGTATAAAGCGTCATGCCATTTTCGCCGGCGAGCACCTTGCCCTTGGCGCTTTCGACCGTCTTGACGGGGGCGGCGGCGAATGCGGCGGTGGCAAAGGCAGATGCCGCAGCGAGCGCGGTCAGGAATCTCACGGTCTTCATGATGGTTCTCCTTGGATGGGTGGACGATAGTCGTCCAGGCTTTGCTTTTTTGCGTTGCCGGACATGAGACACGGGCGCTCTTGATTTTATTCCCAACTCGCCGGGTATTTTTTACTGCTTGCTTCCATCGGCCGAATCCTGCCAATTCGGCCGATGCAATTCGCGCCGCAACAAGATGAAGCGCTCAAGGCCGTCGCCAAATGGTTGAAGGAGGGGCGTACACCTCTGTTTCGCCTTTTCGGCTATGCCGGCACGGGCAAGACGACGCTTGCGCGGCATTTTGCCGAGCATGTGGATGGAGAGGTGCTGTTTGCGGCCTTTACCGGCAAGGCGGCGCAGGTGCTGCGCTCGCGCGGTGCCTCGAATGCCAAGACCATCCATTCGCTGATCTACCGGCCGCGCGGCGAGGAAGCCGTCGAGGACGAGGAGACGGGCAAGACATCGATCGCACCGATGTTCACTATCAACCGTCAGAGCCCGGTCGCCAAGGCGGCGCTGATCATCGTCGACGAATGCTCGATGGTGGACGAGGCGCTGGGCAAGGATCTGATGAGCTTTGGAACGCCCATCCTGGTGCTCGGCGATCCCGGCCAGCTGCCGCCGGTTTCCGGCGGCGGTTTCTTCACGAATGAAGAGCCGGATTACCTGCTGACGGATATTCATCGTCAGGCCCGTGACAACCCAATCATCCAGCTCGCCATGCAGGTGCGTGAGGGCAAGGAGATCATGCATGGCGATTACGGCACCGCGCAGGTGATCTCGAAGAACGAGGTCACACAGCCGCTGGTGCTGGAAGCCGATCAGGTGCTGGTCGGCACAAACAGGACGCGGCGGCGCTACAATCAGCGTCTTCGTGAACTCAAGGGTTTTTCCGCCGACTATCCGCAATCCGGCGACAAGCTGGTCTGCCTGCGCAACGATCCCGCCAAGGGTCTGCTCAACGGCTCGCTCTGGCAGGTCATGACCTCATCCAGGGAAACGACGAAGCCGGGCATCAATCTTCTGGTGCGGCCGGAAGACGATGACATGGATCGAGGGGCGGCCAAAATCAAGCTCCTGAAGCAGGCCTTCGAGGATGTCGAGGGCGAGATCCCCTGGTCGACCCGCAAGCGCTATGACGAATTCGATTACGGCTACGCGTTGACTGTCCATAAGGCACAGGGTTCGCAGTGGAACAATGTCGTGCTGTTCGATGAGAGCTGGGCGTTTCGCGATACGCGCGAGCGCTGGCTCTATACGGCCATTACCCGCGCCGCCGAGACACTGACCATCGTTCGCTAATACGACATCTCGATCCTTGCTTAAGGGATGTCGCGCAGCGGTGACTTGGTTCAATCCTCTCCATCAAAGTTTTGCATGGGTTGATGTCGGAATCTCGTTGGTTTTGCTGCGCATAATGGCATAAAACCGGTGATATTATCCGCTTTGAAAATCAGGGATTTCAATCATGCCCGCCAAGCTTTCCGTGAACCTCAACGCTATCGCGATGCTGCGCAACCGGCGTGATCTTCCCTGGCCGAGCGTCACGGACTTGGGCCGTATCGCGCTGGCGGCCGGTGCGAGCGGATTGACGGTTCATCCGCGTCCCGATCAGCGGCATGTCCGCTTTTCCGATCTGCCCGACATCCGTGCGCTGATCGATGACGAGTTTCCGGAGGCGGAGTTCAACATCGAGGGCTATCCGAGCGACGAATTCTTCGATCTCTGTGCTTCGGCAGAGCCCGAGCAGGTGACGCTCGTGCCCGACGATCCCGCTCAGGCGACCTCGGATCACGGTTGGGATTTTCGCAAGCATCGCGATCTGCTGGTCGATGTCGTTGCCAAGTACAAGACCATCGGCTGCCGCGTGTCGCTCTTTGCCGATGGCGACGGCGATGCCGACGCGGTGAAGATCGCGAGGGACGTCGGTGCCGACCGCATCGAGCTTTACACCGGCCCCTATGGCGGCTGCTACGACGATCCGCAGAAGGCTGCCGTCATTCTCGAGGCGCTCGGCAAGACTGCTGATGCAGCCTTCGCCAACGGCCTTGACGTCAATGCCGGTCACGACCTGACGGTCGCCAATCTACCGGCGCTGCTGAAGCGTATTCCGAAGCTCGCTGAGACCTCGATCGGCCATGGGCTCACCGCCGATGCGCTGGAATATGGCATGGCCGAAACGGTACGCCGCTTCCGTCGGGCTTGTGGTCAGGTGGTTTGAGAAGAAGGTAGGCCGGTCAGGCGAGGCTGTCGTCGACGGAGATCAGGCCCAGCCCGTCGCCCGTCTTTCTCCATGCTCCTGAGGGAAGCGCGAGACTGCGACGAAGATATCGGCCTCATATAACCGATATCATCAGCCGCGGCTCCGGCTGACTTAGCGGTCGCTCGCAACGTTGTTGAGGATGCCCATACGGATCACGGTGACCCCACCATCGGCAAGCTCCGGTACACGTGCGAACCAAGACTGCACATGCGGTGTTTGGTTATGAGCTTCGAAATCGGCCTGACTGGCGAATATCTCATAGAAGATGAAATGTCCGGGCGCCTCGCGGCTCTCTTGAAGGAAGTAGATCAAGTTGTTCGGTTCGGCGCGGACCTGCGGCACGAGCGATAGCGTGATGGCGCGCAGCGCATCCTCCTTACCGGGCTTGGCGCGAACCTGCGCGACGACGGCGTAAGCATCGGCGGGAATATCGGCGTAGCGCAAGCCGCCAGCGTCGTGGGCGATCGCCGAGGGTGCTGTAGAAGCGGCCGCGGTCGGATCCGCCGGCGTGATGTCGGATAAGAATCTCCGTGGCATTGCTTATCTCCTTCCTTGGCTTGCTCGCTGTCGCGCTTAAGTCTCACGCTGGAGCCGTGTCGTGGGGTTCGAACCGAGGCGCAAAACGGCCTCTGGTGTGCCGGAGGTATCCCGCCGCTTGCGCCATTTCCTCGATCGTGAGTTCATCCTTTATCGGCATCTGCACGCCGGTGAGGTGGAGATTGGCGACATCGCGGTGGCGACCCGTGTCCTCCGCTCAGCGCGACGCGGCCACCATTTCACGCCGCGCTTCGAGTGCATCGTCGAACGTTCGCTTGACCGGGCCTAGCGCCTGCACGAACTCGAGCTGCTCGCCTTCCGAGCCGGTGCAGTAGATCAGCCGCCAGCCATCTGACTTGCCCTCCGTGATCGGGTTGGAATTGGCGTCGAGCGGGGCTGCGCTGCGTTCCGCTTCGCTCGTCACGGTCACGACGCGGTTCGCGCGGACATGCGTCATACCGCGCCGCGCCGCTTCCGCTTCGAGGTCGGCGATGAACTGGTTGAAATCGACATCATCGCGGATGTGGAAGCAGATGTGCATCATGCGCGGAAAGGCCGGGCTCATATGATCGAGGGGCTGGGCGAACGCTCTCGGCCCACCCATCGGCTGATCGGCGTCGCGATACTGTAAAAGCTCGATCACGACATTGTCGAACTGGATGAAGCGCACATCGAGCCGCTGTGCGCCGCTGCGAAGGTCGGGAATTCCCATCGTGCGCGGATTGACACCGCGTGCGCGCGCATCGATTTCTGGACCGGTCAGCAGTGTATTGTGAATACGCTCGCCCTGGAAATCGCCGTCGCGCATCACCTCGGTACCGCCGAGAACCTTTGTATAGAAGGTAAAGGCACGCTCCATGTTCTGGACCGTCAGGCCGAAATGTTGGACGCCTTGCAATCGAAGACCGATCGGCAGCCCGTCTCGGCGATTGAGGCTGCCTGAAATCTGCTTATGATCTTCTGCCATCTTCTGTCTCCTTGAACTTACGCGAGCATTCGGCGGCCTGACTTGGTGCTTCGTGGCGCGGCATGGCATTGCATCTCGCCTGGAAAAATGCCGAGCATTCCGACGATTTCGTCGTCCCCTTGCCACATGAAGCGAATGCGGATGTCCGACGTCAGATAATGGGCTGCGGCTGGCGCGTATTTCGAAATCTTGCTATTTTGCCGCGCTAGACGTTTCGATGGTTCGCATACATTTGCGTGACCGAAAGCGTCGGCGCGGCCGGGGGCGGGCGGATGAAGTTCGAAGAGGCCTGGAAGGGGATCGGCCACAGCGAGGCGTGGGATGGCGAGCGTGCTGGCCTTGCTTCCTGCAGGGCAGTTTACACTTCGGGCGTGCCGCGATTCTGGAGAGATCATCGGATCGCACCGGTACGAACGATCGGCGCCGAAACGGCGGCGTCGCTCAAGTTGAGCTATTGGTTTTCGACCGTCGAGGATTCCCCGCAAGAGGGTGAACCGAACTTCGTCAGTGCCTCACTCCGAACGAGCAAAGCCACGGCCTGGCGCGATGCGTCGTCATCCGGCCTGGTGTCCATGTTGCCGTTCGAGGGTGCCCAATGGCGCTTCGAGCAGCCGGTGAGCTTCATGCAATTCCACATTCCATTCGACGTGATGGGCATGGTTTGTGCTTCACTGTTCGGAAAAGAGCTCACCCACGATCATATCCGGATGCCTGCCGACGTGCGGGACGCCCAGTTGCACCGTAGCCTAGAACGTATTCGGCATATCGCCTCCTCGATCGAGCCTACCAATCTCCTTCTCGACAGTTGGGCATTGATCCTGGCCGAAACATTCCTCCTGCGGTTATCGAGTCACGGCGAGCGAAACCGGCATGGACCATTCGGCAAGCTTCCGGCCCGGGGTGTCGCCCGCGTCGTCGATTACATCGAAGATGGCATCGACCGTGACTTGCGGTTGTCATCGCTCGCCGCCGTCGCAGGAATGAGCACCTATCATTTTGCCCATCGCTTCCAAGAGACGGTTGGCATGTCGCCTCATTCTTATGTGCTGGTACGGCGGATAGAACGGGCGCGAGCGCTGTTGCGCCAGGGGGACGTGACGCTCGTCGATGTCGCGCTTGCTTGCGGCTTTTCCAACCAGTCCCATTTGACGACGGTGTTCCGCCGTTGTCTCGGTGTTACCCCGGGGGAATATCGCCGGCGCGCACAATGATTCTAAGTGGCTTGACGGTGCGAGAGGAACGGGCGGAAAGACGCCTGCACGCCAGAAGCGCGACAGGTATCCACTGCCATGTCCCCACCAGTTTGAGTTTATATATGGCGTAAAGGTTCCCTTTCCCGCCTGGCGGGGGAAAGGGCTATATTCGAAGGGCGGCAAAGCAAGCCTTGCCTGACCTCCTAAAACTCAGCCGGCCAATGCGGCCTTGTGTTCCTCGACGAAGCTGCGCAGCGTCTGCGGTTCCTTGCCGGTCAGCTTGTTGAAGTCGCTGGTGAGGATATCGAATTTGCCGGCGCGGATGTTGGCGTCGGCGGAGACGAGCATGTCGACCACGAAGGGTGGCAGGCCGGCGCCGGCGAGGCCAGCGGCGAACTGTTCGTCGTTGACCTGAACAACCTCAAGCGGACGGCCGGTGATCCTGCTGACGACGCTTGCGACGTCCTCGATGGTCAACGCGGTGGAACCGGTCAGCGTATAGGTGGCGCTTTCCGTTGCGTCGGAAGCCAGGGCGGCGGCGATGGCGAGCGCGCAGTCTTCGCGGCTGATGTTGCTGACGCGGCCGCCGCCGGTCGCGGTGTACCATTTGCCGACTTCGAGGCTGTGCGGAAGACCATGCAAGAAATTGTCGAAATACCAGGCGTCGCGCAGGATCGTATAGCCGACGCCGCTGGCCTTGATGGCATTTTCCGTGCCGAGATGATCGGGCGCGAAGCTGACGAGAGAGTCTTCTGGGGCCGGCATGGAGGTGTAGAGAATGTGCTTGACGCCAGCCTTCTTCGCGGCTTCGACGGCAGCAGTGTGCTGCTTCAGGCGCTGGCCGGGAACGGCGAGTGCGTCGGTGCTGATGACCAGCAGGCGATCGACGCCAGTGAAAGCGGAAAGCAGGGTGTCGGCATCATCGAAATCCACCTTGCGGGTGACGACGCCCTTGGCGGCGAGATCGGCAAGCTTTTCCGGGCTGCGCGTGGCGGCAATGATGCGGCCGGGAGCGACCTTGTATGTCTCCAGCAGGTGATGGATGACGCGCTGGCCTAGCTGACCGGCCGCACCGGTAACGAGAAGAGTGCTGCTCATATGGTTTTCCTTGTTTGACCGCCGCGGACTTGCAGAGATCTTGTCGCTCTCAAAAAGAGACTAGCACTAGAATAGGAATTGACTTCGCTGTGTAAAGGAGGCAGTTTTTCGGCTCCAAGTTACCAAAAGGGAACCGGCATGGGTGCCAGCACCGTCGTCAATCTGCGCAGCAAGGATCCGCCGCTGCGCGACTTCGATCTCAGCAATCTCGATTTCAGCAACTGTCCCGTGCGGGACCTGATCTCGCAGATCGGGGGGAAATGGTCGGTGCTGCTGCTGGAAACATTGGCTAAACGGCCGTATCGTTTCGGCGAGTTGCGCCGCCTAGTGCCCGATATCTCCCAACGGATGCTGACGCAAACGCTGCGCGACCTCCAGCGCGACGGCTATGTCGATCGCGAGGTCTTTCCCACCAAGCCGCCAAGCGTTGAATATCGCATGACGGATCTCGGCTATTCGCTTTACGAGCCGCTGGCGCAGCTTTTGAACTGGGCCGAGGCCAACCATGAGGCTGTCAAGGCTGCAAGAGCCCGTTTCGATCAATCGCCGGACTGAGCCTTTACAGTGAAGCCCTTGAAAATCGCCATCGTCGGCGCCGGGCCTGCCGGTCTTGCCGCCTCTCTCTTTCTCACCCGTGCCGGCCATACGGCCGATATCATCGAAAGGTTTGACAGCCCGGCTCCTGTCGGCTCGGCGTTGATGCTGCAGCCGACCGGATTGACCGTGCTGGAATCGCTCGGGCTTGGTCCCGCCATCCACGCCGCCGGCAACCGCATCGACCGACTGTTCGGCACGGAAACCACCCGGGGGCGCATCGTTCTCGATGTGCGCTACAATGCGTTGGCGGGCGGCCGATACGGGCTCGGCGTTCATCGTGCTGCGCTGTTCGATACTCTTTATGATGAAGTCTCCGCACGGCAACATCCGATCCATACCGGGCGGAGGATCATCGGTGTGACGGAGGAGGGCGGAAAAAGCTATCTCTCCGTCGAGGGCGGCGAGCGTCTCGGATCTTATGATCTCGTCATCGATGCCAGCGGCGCACGCTCGGAGCTGGTAGCGGCGTCACCCGTTGCGCCGCGTGTACGCAACCTCGTCTACGGCGCCTTCTGGGCGACGCTCGATTGTCCGGATGGGCTGGTGGATCAGGCGGCGCTGACGCAGCGCTATGACAAGGCGAGCGTGATGATCGGTGTCTTACCGATCGGCAGCAGAAGGCCGCATATGCCGAAACAGGCTGCCCTGTTCTGGAGCCTGAAGGTGGCGGATGCCGACGAGGTACGCAGGCGGGGGCTTGAGCGTTGGAAGCAGACGATCCGCGGCTACTGGCCGGAATGCGAACCCTTGCTGGAGCAGATTACCGATTGGGACCAGCTGACGCTGGCGCGTTACGCCCATCGCACCATGAAGATGCCCTATAGCGGGCGAACGGTTTTCGTCGGCGACGCGGCCCACTCCACCAGCCCGCAGCTCGGGCAGGGCGCCAACATGGCCCTGCTCGATGTAGCGGCGCTGGCGCATGCGCTTGCCGGATGTGAAACGATCGAGGCTGCTCTTGCTGCCTATGCCAAGGCACGGCGGATGCATGTGCGGTTGTTTCAGCTGCTCTCAGCGGCCTTTACGCCCTTCTATCAATCGGACTCGGCGGCGCTCGCCTGGATCCGGGACCGCCTGGTCGCGACCATTGCCAAGGTACCGCCGGCGCCGCAGATCCTGGCGGGTATCGTTTCCGGCACGCTGGTCGATCCGTTCAACGGCGCCGGCCTGCGGGAATGCGACTGGCTGCGGCAGGCGGTGCCGCAGCCATCGTAATTATTTTTCCCGCTCGGTCAGATAGGCAAGCAGCGCAATGACCGGGAAGGCGACGCCGATCCAGGAGGCCATGTTCCAGCCGCCGGTCGCATAGGCCCAGCCGCCGAGCGCCGAGCCAAGGGCGCCGCCGGCGAAGAAGGTCGCCATATAGAGGCCGTTGAGGCGGCTGCGGTGTTCGGCGCTGAGCGCGAAGATGGCGCGTTGGCCGAGCACGAGGTTCGTCTGGACGCCAAAGTCGAGCATGATCCCTGACAGCGTCAGGGTGATCAGCGCCAGCAACGAGCCACTGCCTGAAAAATGGCCGACCAGGAAGGCGATAATGGCGAGCACCAGGGCGAAGGCTGTCGCAAGCTTCGTCCAGCCACGGTCGGCAACGCGTCCGGCGATCGGCGAAGCGACGGCACCGGCGGCGCCAGCGAGCGCGAAAAGGGCGATACCGTTCTGTGTTAGACCGAAGGCCGGGCTTGCCAGCAAGAGAGGTGTCGTCGTCCAGAAGAGGCTGAAGGCGCCGAACATGCAGGCCTGGTACAGCGCACGACGCTGCAGGACCGGTGTGCGAAGCGCGAGGTGGCCCATGGAGGACAGCAGCTGCCCATAATGCAGCTTCGTATGGGGCACGCGGGTCGGCAGGACGACGCGCAGGATGACCATCAGCCCGATCATGATGCCGGCCGAGATGATGTAGACCGCGTGCCAGGAGAGAAGCTCGGACAGGAAGCTTGCGGCCGGGCGGGCCAGCATGATGCCGACAAGCAAGCCGCTCATGACATTGCCGACGACGGCGCCGCGGCTGGCATCCGGCGCCATATGGGCGGCGAAGGGGACCAGAACCTGCACGGCGACGGATGTCAGGCCGATGCAGAGCGAGGCGAGCAGGAACAGCGACGGCGACCAGGCGAAGGCCGCGCCGACAAGCGCGACGGCGGCCAGCGCCACTAGAGTCAGCACCAACCTTCGGTTCTCGAGAAGATCACCCAGCGGCACGATCAGCAAGAGGCCGAGGCCGTAGCCGATCTGTGTCAGCGTGACGATGAGGCCGGTGGCGGCGGGGGTGAAGCCGAGCGACTGGCTGATGGGGCCGGCGAGCGGCTGGCCGTAATAAAGATTGGCAGCCACCAGCCCGCAGGCGGCGGCGAACATGAATGTCAGCAGCGGTGAAAGGGTCTTTTCCGGGAGCGGCGTGCTCTCCCGTCTGGCGGCGGCAGTTGCGGGCATATATTGTCCTCGATGCGGGCAGGGGAATGTGCTCCCCGAAATTTCAATAAAAATCAGTCCAGTAGTTTCATGGCTGTCTTGGCGACGGCGAGCATCTGTTCGGTGGTGCGGCCGGTCTTGCCGATCACACGCATGCCCTTCGTCAGGGCAAGCAGGGCGCAGGCGGTGCTTTCGGGGTCGACATGCTTCGCCACGGAACTATCCGAGTGACCAAGGCGAATGAGATCCAGGATGCGCCGTTCGTCGAAATCGAAGGCCACGCTGACGCGGCCGGCGACCTCCTCGTCAAAAAGCGCAAGCTCCGTTGCGCTGCCAACCACGAGGCAGCCCCGGCGGCCGATCTCGCCGCACGATGCCTCGGCGAAGAATGTCACCAAGACCCGCAGCTTTTCATAGGCATTCGGGGCCTTGGCAAGGGCATCGTCGATCAGTTGCTGCCGTACCTGGCGATAACGACCGAAAGCGGCGAGGAACACGCCGCGCTTGTCGCCGAAAGCCTTGTAGACACTGCCGGCGGTGAGGCTCATGGCCTCGGTCAATTCGCTGATCGAGGCGGCATAATAGCCGCGCTCGGAAAACACGCGCAGCGCTTCGTCGAGCGCGGAATCCATGTCGAATTCCCGTGGGCGTCCCCGGAGCTTCGGTGCGATGTCGAGACTGTCCGTCGTCATGTCACCCTTTTAGGAAATGATCGTTTCCAAATCAAGCGAATTTTTGCGATGCAGCAGAAGGGTTGGCTGGAATGGCTGACATTGGTCCCGCTGTTCGCGAAGCAGTGCATGTGGATCCCGTCTTTGTAGCGTCCATCTATGCGAACGGATTCGCGGGCCAATCCCTCGCGCTCAAGGCCTGTATTTCGAACGGCTTGCAAGGGCGTTGCGATCAGTCGACGCTCCAGTCCCTGGTTTCGATCGATTGAGATGCTTTGCCGAGCTTGCCTGCGTGGGCGTGAGGCGCAAATGTATGGCAGCTGATGTCGCAGCAGAATGCAGTTAAGCTAAATGAATGTTTTAAAAAGGAATTTAAACTTCTTACTCGCGACATGTGTCGGGTATCGGGTGAGGCAAACTAAATGTGCAGTTCTTGCTTGAGGATCTTCAGATCTTCCAGAAGTTGTTCGCCCATTTCAACGGTGTAGATTTTCGTGATTTTTCCTTGGTTCTGCCGGTGCACAATCTTCTTGAGGTCGGAGAGTCGTGCCTTCCAGGTCAGCCCGTCAGTGATGAAAAGAAAAGGGCAGTCATGGCGTTTTGCATCGATAATTGCATCGAGATCGCCGATAATGTCGCTCATTTTTGAGCCGGTTGCGCCGTAACCTTTTGATTCAATGACAATGCGGGGCCGCTGTTTATCTGGAATAGCGATATCGCACTTCGCGGTTTTCCCGTCAGCGCCCGTGAACGTGCAGCGGATCTCATAAGAACCTTCACCAAACACCTGCTCGACGATTTTTTCAGCAAAGTCTTCCAGACCGCGACCGCGCTTTTGCCCCTGTATTGCCGAGCCGCGACCGGAGCGAAGACGCTCGGACAGGATATCGCTCCAGACGGGTTGGTAGTTGATCGTGGCGTCCATCGCCTCCAGGAGCCCCATTTCTTCGAGGGCTTCAACAAACAAGTCCGGTTCTTTGGAATATCGTTTGGAGCCAATACCCTCAGCTCCGAGAGCTGATCTAAGGCGCTCAGTCATGCTGTCCTTGGATAAGGCCAAAAACAACCTCGCGCATAAGATACCCTCCTCGAAATTATTATCCAACAATTCCTTGATATCCCCCGCGCCGTAGGCACTCTTAGCAGGAATGGTTTTCAGCCTAGCGATCGCAGACGCCGCTACATCATCCATCCAATCGACATCAAGCGGGCTCAGTGTCGCCACAAGCGCATCTAGATCTTGCTGAACTGTCTGCATTACTGGCCCACGATCAGATATTCGGTAACCGAGGATCGCTCGACTTTGCTGTGAGTGCCAAAATGATAGCGATGGGGCTTCTCGAATACCCTGACATTGGTCTTGTACTTCCGCATCAGCCGTTCAAGCTCGCCCAAATCCGGATAGCCGTTGGAACTATAGGAAAGGGCCACAATGCTTTTTTGGAACTTGGCGAACATCCTGTCAAAAGCATCGATGGCGCTCTTTCGATAACTAAAGGGAGTGTATTTCTTTGCAATCTTTTTGACCTTCGTCGACTGATCGACTGGCATGCCTTCCCAATATGCCGAGAGACCCTCGAGGAAATGGTATCGCTTGACGTAACAATTGTCATCGGAGCGGGGGACATAGGGAGGGTCAAGGTAAACCAGGTCGACATTAGGCGCGGCTATCTCAAACACGTCGCCTTGAAGCGCTGTGTTACGCCGTCCGTTATCGAACACCGCATTGCTGTAGACCTCTATCTGCTCCAAAAAGTGCTCTTCAAGAGATAGGCGAAGATCACGGCGGCCATCATCATAATGGTCTAAGTTGCCCGAAATAGTGAACACTCCCCGGGGCTGTCGCTTCAGACAGGACCGGAATAAAGCTGCATAGGCGAGCGCCTTCTCGTGTCTACCTTCCAGTCGCCGAATATTCCCGGAGACCCGATCAAGAAACTGAAGATCCTCGCGGGTGTAAAATACATTGGTAAATGTGTTTTCAATGAAATTCGCATCTGGTGGGGCTGGGTCAATGAGTTGTTTGATTGACTTACCATCCAGGTGGAGATTGTTGTTTTCGATAGTCGCTGTCGCTACGAGGCTCGAAAAGTTTAAGAAGTCTGACGCGATGACCTGGCGGCCCATCGATTTGAGAAGATATCCAACGCTGCCGGTACCCGAGAACGGGTCCATAGCACTTTCAAAATCCAAGGAATTGAGAACTTCGAATATCCAAGGCAGTAGCCGCTTTTTTGATCCCATATATCGTAGTTCCGGGTACAAGGTTGCTTGTTGCGGAAAACCCGAAAGGGCCGCCGTAGCGATCGGAACAACGTTGTCGAATTCGACTGGCTTGATGGCGGCAGATTCTCTCATATGGCTATGGTAACGATCGCCCTTGGGAAGTGTAAAGGTACGATCGCGAATTTGAAATGACTTAACGCGATCAAGACCACTATGCGCGCCTATGACGGTCAAGGGAAATGCCGATGAAGTTGATGAGGCTATGCGCCCATCGCGCCCGCCGAGCTCAGAGATCGAGCACCCACGTCTGGCCGTTCAGTTCAGGGCCGAACATGCGATGCCTCTCCTCTGCTACAAGCTTGAAGCCGGCCGTGATGTAGATGGCCCGTGCCGCGTCGAGGATATCGTTGGTCCACAGAGAAAGCTTGCTGTATCCCGCATCGCGTGAGAAGCGGATGCATTCGTCGACCAGCAGCTTGCCGAGGCCGAGGCCGCGAGCGGCCTTGTCGACATAGAGCAGCCTGAGCTTCGCGACGCCGTCACCGCCATCGGCGATCATGGCGGAGCCGACATTCATGCCGCCTCGCTCGGCAATCCAGCAGCGATCCCTTTGCGGATTGAAATTGGAGAGGAATTTTCCGGCGACTTCCGCCACCAACCCTTCGAAGCGGTCGTCCCAGCCGAACTCTCCCGTATAGAAACGCGCCTGGCTTTGCACGATCCAGCCGATGTCTCCAGGCCGGTGGTTGCGGATGATCGCGGGGGATGCCGTGGTTCGGTCCGTGCCGAGCGTGTCCCGTATCGTCTGCATTGCCGCAACGACGCGTTCGGGTTCGCCGATCGTGAGCTTTTCGAAATAGCCGGCGATCTGGGCACGTGCGCGGCGGACGAATTCCTCGAATTGCGCCTGTCCCTTTTCGGTGACTTTTATGACCTGGCTGCGGGCGTCGGTCGGATCCGGCGTCGTTTCGATCAGCCCATCTTCGCGGAAGCGCTTGACGATGCGGCTGAGATAGGCGGGATCGAGATGAAGCTCGCGTGTCAACGCCGAAGCGGCGACGCCGCCGCGGGAGCCGACCTCGAACAGAACGCGCAGATCCGTGAGGGTATAGGGACTGTCGAGATAGGCCTTGTTCAGGACGCCGAGAAAATTCGTGTAGAAGCGGTTGAAGTCGCGGACGGCATCGATGGTCGCGAATTCGGTGGCAGGACTCATGGCATCGTCTCCTCGGATATAGGAGACGATGTCGGTTATTTATTGGACTCAGTCAAGTAAATTGATTGGGGTCAGGCAGCGCAGCTCTTGCTGTTCTTTTCATTTGCAAGCGCGAAGTCGACGGCGGCTTCGGCATGGATCGTCGTCGTGTCGAAGCCGGGCAGGATCAGCGCCTTCGGATCGAGGATGAGGCAGATCTCGGTGCAGCCGAGAATGACGCTGTCGGCGCCTTCAGCCTTGGCGCGTTCGATGATGCCGTTCAGTTTCCGGCGCGACTCGTCCTTGATGACGCCGGCGCAGAGTTCGCTGAAGATGATGTCATGCGTCACGGTGCGATCTTCTGGGCCGGGAACCATGATGGAGACGCCATTTTCAGCCATGCGTTCGGCATAGAAACCATGTTCCATCGTGTAGCGGGTGGCGAGCAACAAAGGCTTGATCCGGCCCGCGGCCTTCAAAGCTGCGGCGGTTTCATCGATGATGTGGATTAGCGGCGCGGAAACGCGCTCGGCAACCTGGGGAGCAATCAGGTGCATGGTATTGGTGCAGATGAGCACGCATTCGGCGCCGGCGGCCTGCAGGCCCTGTGCCGCGTCGGCGAGCCGGTCGGCTGCATCGTTCCAACGTCCCGCCTTCTGCAACGCGACGATTTCTTCGAAATTGACCGAGTACATCACCAGTTCGGCGGAGGAGAGGCCGCCCAGCCGCTCGCGGACCATTTCATTGATCAGACGATAATAGACCGCCGAACTCTCGAAACTCATGCCGCCGATCAGGCCTATGGTGCGCATAATGCTGTTCTCCGCTCCTAGATTGTGAATGGAGGAATATTGCTGCGATTCAGCCGCCGCGTGTTTGCATTTTTCGAAGCCTATCAAAATTTCCCCGCAATAGTTTGCGCATTTTTCGGCTTTTGTGCAAAATGAAGGCGCACAGATGAGGATTGCCGCACATGTTGGACGAACGAGACCGAAAGATTCTCGAATTTTTGCAGGCGGATGCCGGCATTTCGGTAACGGAGCTCGCCGATCGCGTCGCGCTTTCGGTCTCGGCCTGCTCGCGCCGCATCCAGAGGCTTGAGGATAGCGGGCACATTGCCCGGCGCATTGTCGTACTCGACCGCGAGAAGATGGGCGTACCGACCACGGTCTATGCTCTGATCAAGACGGCGCATCACGCCGACGAGTGGATCGAATCCTTCCGCAAGGTCATCGGCGACATCCCGGAGATCGTCGAAGCGCATCGGCTTACCGGGAACTACGACTATATACTGAAGATCGTCCTGCCCCGCGTCGAACACTATGACGTCATCTACAAGATGCTCGTGCGCAAGGTCGAATTGTTCGACGTTTCCGCGTCGATCTCGATGGAGGAGCTCAAAAGCGGGGCATCGGTTCCGGTTGGATACGCGCAGTAGGCATAATGGCGCGTGACGGCCGCAGAGGTGCCATGCATAAAAGATGGTTGCTGCTTACCCTTCTCAACCCTACGTTTTTGGCGAAACGTAGCCATGGGGTGTTGTCATGCATGATCATCACGTTGTCGTTGTCGGGGGCGGTTTCGGTGGGGTGCAGTGCGTCAACGATCTGAAAGGCGCTCCCGTCCGCGTCACCATGATCGACCGGCGCAATCACCATCTGTTCCAGCCGCTTCTTTATCAGGTCGCGACCACCTTGCTCGCGACCTCCGAGATTGCCTGGCCGATCCGCAATTTCTTCAGGGACCGGCCCGAGGTGACGACGCTGCTGGCCGAGGTCGTCGGCGTCGACAGCGAAGCGCGTCAGGTCTTTTTGAAGAATGGCCAGAAGATTGGTTATGATACGCTGGTGCTGGCGACCGGCGCCACCCATGCCTATTTCGGCCATGACGAGTGGGAGCCGGTGGCGCCGGGATTGAAGACGCTGGAGGATGCAACGACCATCCGCCGCCGCGTGCTACTGGCCTTCGAACAGGCGGAACTGGAAACAGACCCCGCCGTCCGCGAATCGCTCCTGACTTTCGTCATTGTCGGCGCGGGACCGACTGGCGTCGAGCTTGCCGGCATCATCTCGGAACTGGCAAGGACGACCTTGCCGAGGGAATTCCGCAATATCGATACCCGAAAGGCGAAGATCATTCTCGTGGAGGCCGGGCCGCGCGTGCTCCCGGCTTTCGCCGAGGACCTGTCCGATTATGCGCGCAGGGAGCTGGAAGAATTGGGCGTCGAAATCCGTTTCGGCAAGCCGGTCACCTTCTGCTCTGCCGAAGGGGTTACGATCGGAGATGCCTTCGTGCCATGCCGTACCATCGTCTGGGCTGCGGGCGTCGAGGCATCGCCGGCGGCGAAATGGCTGGATATCCCCGCGGATCGCGCTGGCCGGGCCATCGTCGACAAGGAGCTGCGGGCGCCGGGCAAGCAAGATATCTTCGTCATCGGCGATACGGCATCCGTCCTGCGCGACAACGGCAGCCCGGTGCCGGGGATCGCTCCGGCTGCAAAGCAGCAGGGTGCTTACGTTGCCAAGGTGATCAAGGCGAAGCTGGCCGGCAGACCGGCGCCGGGGCCGTTCCACTATCGCCACCAAGGCAGCCTGGCGACGATCGGCAAAAGTGCGGCGATCATCGATTTCGGCTGGATCAAGCTCAGGGGATGGCTTGCCTGGTGGGTCTGGGGCCTCGCCCACATCTATTTCCTGATCGGCGTGCGCTGGCGCATCGCGGTCGCCTGGAGCTGGCTTTGGATCTATATCAGCCGGCAGCACAGCGCCCGGCTGATCACGCAGAAGGAAACCATGCGCGAGGAATGAAGAAAGGCGGCGCCCATATCGGACGCCCCCCTTTTTGACTTACGCCAGCGAAGCGATGTCGATGACGAAGCGGTAGCGCACGTCGCTCTTCAGCACGCGCTCATAGGCTTCGTTGATGTCCTGAATGCTGATCTTCTCGATCTCGGAGACGATGTTGTGCTCGCCGCAGAAATCGAGCATTTCCTGGGTTTCCTTGATAGAGCCGATCATGGAGCCGGAGAGGCTGCGACGGCCCGGGATCAGCGAGAAGGCATGGACCGGAACGGCATGTTCGGGAACGCCGACCAGCACCATGCTGCCGTCATATTTCAGAAGATTCAGGTAGGCATTCCAGTCGATCGCGGTGCCGACCGTGTTGATGATCAGATCGAAGGTGCCGGCGAGCTTGGTGAAGGTTTCGGCATCGCTGGTGGCGTAGTAATCATTGGCGCCGAGCTTGAAGCCGTCTTCCTTCTTCGACAGCGTCTGGCTCAGAACCGTCACATCGGCACCCATGGCGTGGGCAAGCTTGACGCCCATATGGCCGAGGCCGCCCATGCCGACGATCGCGACCTTCTTGCCGGGGCCGGCCTTCCAATGGCGCAGCGGCGAGTAGAGCGTGATGCCGGCACAAAGCAGCGGCGCGCCTGCGTCGAGCGGGATATTATCCGGAAAGGAAAGAACATAGCCTTCCTTGACGACGATCGAGTCGGAATAACCGCCATAAGTTGGCGTCTCGCCATCGGCTTCGACGTCATTGTAGGTCTGGACGAGGCCCGGCATGTAATGCTCGTAATCCAGGTCGCGTGTAGCGCAGGTCGTGCAGGAATTGACGAAGCAGCCGACGCCGACGCGGTCGCCGAGCTTGAACTTCGTCACCTTCGAACCGACGGCGGTGACCAGGCCTGCAACTTCATGGCCAGGCACCATCGGATATTTCGAGCCGCCCCATTCGTTGCGGGCTTGGTGGATGTCGGAATGGCAGACGCCACAATATTGAACAGCAATGACGACATCGTCGTCATTCGGTTCGCGGCGCTCGAAGGTGAAGGGAACGAGCGGTTTGGACGCGTCGGTTGCTGCATAACCCTTTGCGATAGGCATGGGAGGTTCCTTGATATTGGGACGGGTTGGGAGTGGAATTGATAGGCTGGACTATGCATCGGTATCGGACCGCAGCGTTAGAGCGATCCTGCAAGCTTTATGTACGATCCTGCGAATCTAAATTTGCGGCGGGTCTTTCGCGATCGAACGGTGTTACCTAGATAGACATCGATATCTGCTCGAAAACAGTTGGTTGCGCATGACACTGCCTTTCAATCCCAATCAGGAACTCGCGTCGATCGTTGCACGTTTCGCCGCCGAAGACGGCGAACACCGCACGCCGATAGACAATCTTAATCTCTATCGGCAGTCGGCCGCGACCGTGTGGCAGCATGGGGCTTATCGGCCCTGTTTTGCAATCGTGGTTCAGGGGCGCAAGAACCTGACAATCGGTACCGAGACCTACAATTACGGTGTCGGCGAGTATATTTTGACCGCGCTCGACCTTCCGGTATCGACGCAGGTCACCAATGTCGGCAGCGATACGCCTTATCTTTGTTTTGGTATGGCGCTCGACAGCGAACGCTTGAAGGAGCTCCTGTCGCGCGTCAGCATTCCGCGTCAGGCGTTGACCGAGCCTGTGCGCGGAATTGCGGTCAATGCCGCCTCGCCGGAACTACTCGATGCCTCGCTGCGCCTGCTCCGATTGCTTGATCGGCCCGAAGATATTCCGGCCATGGCGCCTTTGATCGAGCAGGAAATCCTCTATCGCCTGCTGACCGGCCCGAACGGACCTCGTTTGCTGCAGATCGCGATGGCGGAGAGCCAGAGCAACAGGGTGGCGCGTGCCGTCGCCTGGCTCCGCGGTAACTACACGCAGCCACTGCGCATCGAAGAGCTGGCCGAGCGCGTCGGCATGAGCGTGTCCTCGCTGCACCACCATTTCAAGACTGTTACGGCCCTGTCGCCCATGCAGTATCAGAAGCAGCTTCGGCTCCATGAGGCACGGCGGCTGCTGATCGTCGAACAGCTTGACGTCGGCTCGGCCGGCCACCGCGTCGGCTATCAGAGCCCTTCGCAGTTCAGCCGCGAATATAGTCGTCTCTATGGTCTGCCGCCGCTGAAGGATGTCGAGGCCATGCGCACCAATGCGGTGGCTGCGGAATAAGCGCTGTCCTTGGTCCTGACTTTCGATCAACTGATGGGAGCGTTGCAGTCGCCGCCGTTCCAGGTGTAGCTGGGAAGGGAGCCATGCGGCCCCCACAGGCCCTCGAAGCGCGTGTAGTTGGGATCGAACCGGATCGACAGCGCTCCGGTTCCATATTTGTCGAACCATAGCAGTACCCGCTTCGTACCGGGGGCTGCTCCGATTTCCGACACGGTGCCGATCGTCTTCGTTCCATCGTCGTCGAAACGGTACGTTCCCGAGATGTGCCCTTCCATGTCGACCTGCAGCGACGTCTCGACGTCCACCAATGATCCGCTTGAAAGAAGTTTGCCGCAATAGTGTCCGGCCGGTCCGGGGACTGGCTTTGCTTCCGAGAGACTTGATGTCGACACGGGAAGCAGGCCGATTGTTAGACAGACCCCAATGGTGCCGGCAAGCGCCCGCCGCCTGCCTTTGACGGAGCGAGGCTTCATCGCGTTCGAGGAGAGCAACGTTTCGGAAAGAGACATGGATGCGGTTCTCATTGGGGCGATGCTGATCAAGAGGCAGGTCGGCCGGTAAGATCTATCTATCGCGAGCCCGCCCTGACAAGCACTCTCTTTTTGGCGCGGTGCAGCAACGAATTCCGCTTGACGGCTGTTTTATCCTCCTGCATAAAGCGCCACGAACCGTACCGTACGGTACGCATTTGGGAGTGGCCATCGTGCTGAGCGAAGCAGGACAGTCGAGGAGCGAATTTTCGCCGCGCCAGAACGCCGTTCTGGAACAGGCGCTGCGTCTGCTCGTCGACGGCGGCGAGAAGGCGCTGACGACCTCGGGCGTCGCGCGCGCTGCCAATTGCTCCAAGGAAAGTCTTTATAAGTGGTTCGGCGACCGCGACGGTCTGCTCTCGGCGATGATCACCTATCAGGCGAGCAAGGTGCGCACGTTCGAGCGTAACGGCGAGCGGCTGAATGCAGCGAGCCTGCACGACCATCTCGTTATTTTCGCGCGCGATCTGCTGGAAGTTCTGGCCGGCGACGTTTCCCTCGCTTTGAACCGCCTGGCGGTCGGCCAGTCGAACCGCGACGGCTCCAAGCTCGGCAAGCTGCTGCTGGAGCGCGGACGCCGTCAGATCGACCGCCGCGCCATCGGTCTCATCGAGGCCGGCAAGCGCGTGGGGTTGCTGCGCTTTGTCGATGCCGACGAGGCATATCACACGCTTTACGGGCTCATCGTCTCCGATCTGCATGTGCGCATGCTGCTTGGCGAGCCCGGTTTGAAGGATACGAGCCGTCAGGCGGAGAAGGCGGTCACCGCTTTCCTCAGGCTCTACGGCACGGAGAAGGTATTGGCGGAAGCAGCAGCGACCGTCTGACAACTTAAAATCTGCACCCAGACAAGCAAAGGGAAGGACAAACAATGCGCGTCTATTACGATCGTGATGCCGATCTCAACCTCATCAAGTCGAAGAAGGTCGCCGTCATCGGCTATGGTTCCCAGGGCCGCGCTCACGCGCTGAACCTGAAGGACAGCGGCGCACAGAACCTTGCGATCGCGCTCAAGGCCGGCTCGCCGACCGTCAAGAAGGCTGAGGCCGATGGCTTCAAGGTCATGACCGTTGCCGAAGCTGCCGGCTGGGCCGACCTGATGATGATGGCGACCCCGGACGAACTGCAGGCCGACATCTACAAGGCCGACATCGCTCCGAACATCCGTGACGGCGCTGCGATCGCTTTCGCACACGGCCTTAACGTTCACTTCGGCCTCATCGAGCCGAAGGCTTCGGTTGACGTCGTCATGATCGCGCCGAAGGGCCCTGGACACACGGTTCGCGGCGAATACCAGAAGGGCGGCGGCGTTCCCTGCCTCGTTGCCGTTCATCAGAACGCTTCCGGCAACGCCCTTGAACTCGCTCTCTCCTACGCCTGCGGCGTCGGCGGCGGCCGTTCCGGTATCATCGAAACCAATTTCCGTGAAGAGTGCGAAACCGACCTCTTCGGCGAACAGGTCGTTCTCTGCGGCGGTCTCGTCGAGCTCATCCGCGCCGGCTTCGAAACGCTGGTCGAAGCTGGCTACGCGCCGGAAATGGCCTATTTCGAGTGCCTGCACGAAGTGAAGCTGATCGTCGACCTGATCTATGAAGGCGGCATCGCCAACATGAACTACTCGATCTCGAACACGGCCGAGTGGGGCGAATACGTCACCGGTCCGCGCATCATCACCGAAGAGACCAAGGCTGAGATGAAGCGCGTCCTCAAGGACATCCAGACCGGCAAGTTCACCTCCGAGTGGATGCAGGAATACCGTTCGGGTGCTGCCCGCTTCAAGGGTATCCGCCGCAACAACGACAGCCACCAGATCGAAGAAGTCGGCGCCAAGCTGCGCGGCATGATGCCCTGGATCGGCAAGAACAAGCTGGTCGACAAGTCGGTCAACTAAACGTCTTCGGGTCTACACTGCAATGAAAAGGGCCGGGGAGGGAGACTTCCCCGGCCCTGAACGTTTCAGGACGTGTTTACGGCTTATGGGGCCGATCGGATGCCTTTCCTGGCTCTCATCCGCAGCCATCGCGTCGGTTTGCCGTCGTAGCCGCCGCCATCGGTTTCGTTGAGCGAAATCTCCTTCCAGCCGGTCGAGATGAGAAGATCGTCAAGCCAGCCGGCCGAGATGTAGTTGTAATATCGGCCGAAGCTGTCGTACCCCTCGGCTTCCCCGACTTTGAAACTGGCGTGAAATAGGCCGTCGTCCTTCAGGGCCTTGTGGATGCGGTTGAAAATCCCTGGAAGATCCGGTCGCCGCACATGCAGCAAGGATGCTTCGGCCCAAATGCCGTCATAGAGCTGGTCGTCCTCCAATTCTTCGAACCTGCGAACGATCACCGGCTTACCGATCAACTTTTCGGCTTGCTTGGCCATTTCCGGCGAACCATCCGTGGGCGTGACGTTGAAGCCCTGCGAGATCATGTAGGCTGCGTCCTGACCGCCGCCACAGCCCAGTTCAAGAATCGATGCGCCAGCGGGGAGGGTATTCAGGAAGGCATCGAGCCGACGCTGCGGCAGGCTGCGATCACGCACAGCATAGACGGCCGCGCTGTGATCGTAGAAGAAGGACGTGGGCTCGTCTTTTGTCATACGTGTTCCAATTCGATCATCAACGCAAGTATTGGATCGGGATCGCTGTCTTGCAAGTTCGATCTTGAATTGCCAGCGCTGAATAACTAGTCTCTAAACTAGTCAGATGGAGGATGCCATGCGCCAATGGCCTGTTCAGGATGCCAAAGCGAAATTTAGCGAAATGCTTGATGCCTCATTGGAGGAAGGACCGCAGCTCGTTTCCAAGAGGGGCGAACCTAAAGCTGTGCTTGTTTCCATGTCTGAGTGGGAAGCGCTGAACAAGCGGGCCAAGCCGTCTGCCAAGGACGTGCTTCTCGCGCAGGAGCCAAGATTCGAACTCGATATCCCGTCTCGCAAGGAATGGATCTGGCGGGACCTCAATCTGGGTGAGGATTGACCCTTGTATTTGCTTGATACGAACGTTGTATCGGAATTGCGCAGGGTAAAGCCCCATGGTGCGGTACTGGCCTGGATAGATAGTGTCAGAAGTGACGACCTTGCGATTTCGGCCATCACGATCGGCGAGATCCAGCGCGGTATCGAGTTGACTGGAGAAACCGATCCGCAAAAGGCAAAAGAGCTCACACGTTGGCTGGACAGTTTGCAGCTCGGGATTCGGGTCATTCCTCTGGACGCAGACTGCATGATCCGATGGGCACAATTCATGCATCGCAAATCCCCGACGCTCGTTGCTGACGCAATGATAGCGGCAACTGCGTCCGTCCATAATCTAACGATCGTTACACGTGATATCGTCGATTTCTCGGTCTTTCCCGTCATGGTTCTCAATCCCTTCAATTACAAATCGACCTGAGAACGTCGCCATCACAAACAAAATAGGTCAGTATTATTGACTTATCTTTTGTTGCGTGATCTTGTGGCATAAAGACCAAAAATTACGAGGAAGCCCCATGTTGAATTGGGAAAATATCTTTGCGACGCGCTCGAGCCGTATGCGCGCCTCCGAAATCCGCGAGCTGCTGAAGCTGTTGGAGCGACCGGATATCATCTCTTTTGCAGGCGGCATTCCCGATCCAGCATTGTTTCCGGATGCCGAATTCAAGCAGGCCTATGCCGACATATTTTCCGGCCCCACGGTGAATGCAGCGCTGCAATATTCGGTCAGCGAGGGCTACAAGCCGCTGCGCGAATGGCTTGTCGGTCAGATGGGTGCGCTCGGCATTCCCTGCGAACTCGAAAACGTCTTCATCGTTTCCGGTTCACAGCAGGGGCTCGATTATCTCGGCAAGCTCTTCCTGTCGCCGAAGGATACGGCGCTGGTCACGGCGCCGACCTATCTCGGCGCCCTGCAGGCCTTCAACGCCTATGAGCCGACCTATGACCAGCTGACGCCGAACGGCAACCGCACGCCGGATTCCTATCGTACTGCGGCTGCGCAGGCCGGCGGCAGGGTGAAGTTCGCTTATCTCTCAGCCGATTTCGCCAACCCGACCGGAGAGACGGTGGATCTGGCCGGTCGCGAAAAGCTGCTCGATCTTGCCGAGGAACTCGATATCGCCGTCATCGAGGATGCTGCCTATCAGTCGCTGCGTTACGATGGTGAGCCGGTCGCGCCGATCCTCGCGCTGGAAATCGCGCGCAGGGGCAGCATCAACGACACACGGACGATCTATTGCGGCAGCTTCTCCAAGACGCTGGCGCCTGGCCTCCGCGTCGGCTTCATCGTCGCCAATGCGCCTGTCATCCGCAAGCTGGTGCTGATGAAGCAGGCGGCCGACCTGCATTCCTCGACCATCAACCAGATCGCCATCCATCAGGTCGCCGAGCGCGGTTTCGATGCGCAGGTCGCCAAGGTCCGCAAGACCTATAGCCACCGCCGCGACTGCATGCTGGCGGCGCTTGCGAAATACATGCCTGACGGGACGAGCTGGACGAAGCCACAAGGCGGCATGTTCGTCTGGGTCACCCTGCCGAAGGGCATGGATGGCGCCAAGCTGCTCGCACGGTCGCTGGAAACGGCGAAGGTTGCCTTTGTGCCGGGCCAGGCCTTCTTTGCCGACGGCAGCGGCGCGAATACCTTCCGCGTCAGCTTCTCCTGCGCCAATGCCGAGATGATCGAGGAAGGCATCTCGCGGCTCGGCACGTTGATTGCGAGCGAGATCGGGGCGTTGGCGGCCTAGTTTTTACCTTCTCCCCTCGGGGAGAAGGTGGCCCGAAGGGTCGGATGAGGGGGCCTCACTGATTTGAATTCATGGATTTTCGTACTCTTGGCGGGCGCGCCCTCATCCGCCTGTCGGCACCTTCTCCCCGAGGGGAGAAGGGGTCACTTTATTTTGCCAAATGCGGGCTGATCAGCGCCAGATCGGCCTCGCTCAAGCGGTCGTTGGCGGTGTTGCGCTGGTGCCAATAGGGATACATCAGCGGCCGCAGGCTGACATCGTCGAGGCGCTTGCGCTCTTCATCCGTCAGCTTCAGCTCGGCGCTGGCGAGATTGTCCTTGAACTGGGCCTCGGTGCGGCCGCCGATGATGACCGAGGTCACGCCTTTGCGGCCGATGAGCCAGGCAAGCGCCAGTTGGGCGGCCGAAATACCGCGGCCGTCAGCGATCTCCACCAGCGTATCGACGATATTCCACAGGCGGTTTTCATCGCGGATCGGCGGTTCCGTCCAGCCGGCGAACTGACGCGTGCCCTCCGGCGTCGCCTGGTTGCGGCGATGCTTGCCTGAAAGAAGGCCACCGGCAATCGGGCTCCAGACGAGAATGCCGAGGCCCTGATCGATGCTGATCGGAACCAGCTCGTTTTCCGCGTCGCGGGCTTCCAGCGTGTAGTGGATCTGCTGGCTGACGAAACGTTCGCGCCTGTCGCGCTCGCTGACGCCGAGTGCCTTCATGATGTGCCAGCCGGAAAAATTCGAGCAGCCGATGTAGCGGACCTTGCCCTGGCGAACCAGGGTGTCGAGCGCTTCCATCGTCTCTTCCAGCGGCGTTTGCCCGTCCCATTGATGCAGCTGGTAGAGATCGATCACGTCGGTCTTCATACGTTTCAGGCTCGCCTCGCACGCCTTTATGAGATACTGGCGCGACGAGCCGGCATCGTTGACGCCGGGACCCATCGGGAAGCGCGCTTTCGTGGCGATGAGCACGCCGTTCTTGCGCGGGCCGCCGATGATCTCGCCAAGAATCTCCTCCGATGCGCCCTGCGAGTAGACATCGGCCGTATCGAGCAGGTTGACGCCGGCATCGATGCACATGTCCACAAGCTTCTTCGCATCCTTGATGCCGAGATCGCCGACGGTTTTTGCCCAGCCGACACCGCCGAAAGTCATGGTGCCCATGGTGATGGTGGAAACTTTGAGGCCGGAGCGGCCAAGCAGGCGATATTCCATAGATCTATCCTCCTCGATCCCGTCTGAAATACGTGCCTCAGAAAATAGCGCCTGATTGCGATGGTCAAGATTCAATCATCATACGAACGGCAATCTATTCAAGTTCAACTGTCACAATCATGTTAACCCGTCCGTCTAAGGAACCTTCCTGATCATCCAGCCGAGGACGCTTCATGAAGACGTTTGTTTCCGCTTTTGCCGGCCTGCTGGCCGTTGCTCTTTTCTCCGGTGCCGCCAACGCCGCCGATCTCGTCCTCTACACCAGCCAGCCGAATGCCGATGCGCAGGCGACCGTCGATGGCTTCATTGCCGCCAACCCCGGCATCAAGGTCGATTGGGTTCGCGACGGCACGCCGCAGATCATTGCCAAGCTGCAGGCTGAAATGCAGGCCGGCGCTCCGGTTGCCGATGTCCTGCTGATCGCCGATACGGTGACGCTGGAGCGCTTGAAGGAAGCCGGCAAGCTGCTTGCATACAAGTCGCCGGAAGCCGCAAATTACGATCCGTCGCTCTATGACGCCGGCGGCTATTACTATTCCACCAAGCTGATCACGACCGGCATCGTCTACAACACGGCCGCCGCGATGAAGCCGGCAAGCTGGCAGGATCTGGTCAAGCCGGAAGCCAAGGGCCTGGTCGCCATGCCGAGCCCGCTGGCTTCGGGCGCCGCTCTCATTCACGCACAGACGCTCGCCGGCGTCAGCAGCCTCGGCTGGGACTACTATAAGAACCTCGCCGACAATGGCGCGATCGCCTCGGGCGGCAATGGCGCCGTGCTGAAGTCCGTCGCTTCCGGCGAGAAGGCCTATGGCATGATCGTCGATTACATGCCGATCCGCGAAAAGGCAAAGGGCGCCCCGCTGGAATTCGTCTTTCCGAAGGAAGGCGTTTCGGCCGTCACTGAACCGGTGGGCATCCTCGCCGGCACGCAGCATGCCGAGGCCGCCAAGAAGTTTGTCGATTACGTCCTTTCCGAGAAGGGCCAGGAAGGCTTCCTGAAGCTTGGCTACATCCCGGCCCGCAACGGAACGCCGCTGCCGCAAGGCTTCCCGGCACGTGACAGCATCAAGGTTTTGTCCTTGAATGCCGCCGATGCTCTCAAGAACACGGATCAGGCCCTGAAGACCTTCTCCACCTACTTCAAGTCGAAGTAATCCGACCCGGATTTCGAATGTACTCACATGTGCGTAGGGGAAACAGCCAGCCGGCCTGGCTGTTTCCTTTTGTTGTCGCCGTCGTGCTCTTGCTCAGCGTCCTGCCGCTGGCGCGGCTGGCGCTTGCCGGGATCGAGGCACTGCTGAGAGGCGGCACCTATGAACTCGTCACCGATCCCTCGCTCTGGCGTTCGGTCTGGTACACGATCGAGACGGCCATGCTCGGCACCATCGTTTCCGTGGTTCTTGGTTGCCTCTTCGCATTCCTGCTGACATTGACGGATCTGTCGGGCAGGGGGCTGCTCGGCTTCCTCTTCGTATTGCCGATGATGATCCCGCCGCAGGTGACGGCGCTTGCCTGGGTGCAGATGTCAGGGCCGTCGAGCCCCTTGCTGAAAGCGCTGCATATTGCGCCGCCGCTCGGCTCGCCGCAGCCGCTCTATTCGGTCGGCGGCATCGCGCTTCTCTACGGCGTCCAGCATGCGCCGCTCGTCTATCTCGCTTTGCGCGCCGGTTTGATGGCGCTGCCGCGCGATGGCGTAGAGGCTGCGAGGCTTTCGGGTGCCTCCAGCCTGCATGTCTTCCGCGATATCATTCTGCCCTTGTCTCTGCCCGGTGTCATTGCTGGTGCGGCGATCGCCTTCGTCTCCTCGATCGGCAATTTTGGCATTCCCGCGATCCTCGGTATTCCCGCCTCGATCTACACGCTGTCGACGCTGATCTTTACGAAGTTCTCCAATTTCGGTCCGCGCACTTTCGGCGATATCGCCGTGCTGTCGACGATGATCGCCGTCATTGCGGTTGCCGGGCTTGCCGTGCAGGGCAGGGCCTTGAAGGGGCGTGATTATCGCGTCATCGGCATTTCCGGCGCGACGGCCGCCTTTTCGCTCGGCCGTTGGCGCTATCTTGCCCAGCCGGTACTCTGCGCCATCCTGTTCGTCATGCTCGTCGCACCCTTCCTGGCGCTGGTCGCAGGCGCGCTGGTGCCGGCCTATGGCGTGCCGCTCACCTTCAAGACGGCATCGCTCAACGCCTTCACGGAAATCCTGTTTCGGCAAAGCATAACGCGCACCGCCTTTTCCAATTCGCTGTTCCTCGCCAGCATGACGGCGCTCGGTCTCCTGCTGGTGACAGTGCTTGCCGCCTACGCGTTGACCCGGCGCAAGGACATGCTGAGCCGCATCGTCGGCGGCATGATCGAGATCCCTTATTCGCTTCCGGGCATCATCATCGCCGTCTGCTTCATTCTGGTGTTTGCCGCACCCCTACCGATCCTCAACGTCACGCTTTACGGGACGATCTGGATCATTCTGCTTGCCTATTTTTCCGCCTATTTCGCCGTCAGTCTGAAGCCGGTCATGAGTGCCTTCCTGCAGCTCGATCCGGCGCTGGAGGAGGCGGCGCGCCTTTCCGGCGCCGGCTTCTTCCGCCGCCTGACCGATATCATCGTGCCGCTGATCGCGCCGGCGGCGGGCGCATCGGTGATTCTGGTCTTCCTCATCGCCTGCAACGAACTGACCGTTTCCGCATTGCTTTGGTCGGCCGGCACGCAAACGCTCGGCGTCGTCATTTATAATCTCGACGATGGCGGCAGCGCCGATCTTGCCTCGGCGATGTCGGTCATCGTCATCGCCATGGTCGTCATCATGATGGTGCTTCTAGAAATCATGGCCAAGCGCCTGCCGAAGGGAGTGGTGCCTTGGCGAAGCTGATCCTCAATCATGTCAGCAAGGATTTCGGCACGGGCGGGCGTGCTGCCGTCAACGCCTTGTCGCTCGATGTTCGGGAGGGTGGTTTCCTGGCGCTGCTCGGTCCCTCGGGCTGCGGCAAGACGACCGTGCTTCGAATGATCGCCGGTTTCGAGCAGCCGACCGATGGCTCTATTCATCTCGGCGAACGGCTGCTGGCGGATGCAGCGAGCATGCTGCCGCCGGAGCGGCGCAACATGGCGATGGTGTTTCAATCCTACGCACTCTGGCCGCACATGAACGTCGCCGATAATGTCGGTTATCCGCTGAAGGTGCGCGGCATCTCCGGCGAGCGTTATCGCGAGAAGGTGCGCGAGGCCTTGGCGACGGTGCGTCTCGGCGACTATGCGGAGCGCCGGCCCGCCGATCTCTCCGGCGGCCAGCGGCAGCGTGTGGCACTGGCTCGCTGCCTGGTGACATCGCCTGACGTCGTGCTGCTGGATGAGCCGCTCGCTAACCTCGACCGTCACCTGAAGAAGGAGATGGAGGAGACCTTTCGCGAATTCCACCAGCGCTCCGGCGCCACCATGGTCTATGTCACGCATGACCAGAGCGAAGCCATGGCACTTGCGACCGACGTCGCCGTCATGTCCGAGGGGCAGCTCCTGCAGGTGGCGCCGCCGGCGGAGATCTATGCACGCCCTGAAGGGAAAATGGTCGGCGGCCTTGTCGGGCAGGGTGCCATCCTGTCGCTGGTGTTTCCAGATGGCGGGCCACGCCGCATCGAATGGTCGTCCTTCCGCGGTATCTGGGAGAACCGGACAGCCGGTTCGCCGAGCGCTGATGTCCTCGTGCGGCCCGAGGATGTGGTTGCCGATGCAGAGGGCATTTCCTGCCGGGTCGATTCCGTTCTCTATGAGGGCGAGCGCTACGCGATGAGGCTGTCGATGCCTGATGGGCAGGTGCTGCGTGCCTATAGCCGCGAGGCTGTTGCAGCCGGCGATGATTATCGGGTCGCCATTCGCTCGGCCTGGCGGCTTTGATCGGGCAGGGGACAAGATGGTTGTTCCCCGCCTCCTCCTATGCTTGATTTGCTTGAAGTTGCGGATGGGAGTCGCGCATGTCCGACCATAGCTTTCCGATTTTCGATCTCGGCGTTTTCGAAGCAGCCGATCACGACGAGAAAAAGCGGCTCGGTGCGGAGGTGGATCGGATATGCCGGTTGACCGGCTTCCTGGCGATTGCCAACCACGGCGTCGCCGACGCCGTTATCGCCGGGGTCTGGGAGAAGACGAAGGCCTTCTTCGATCTGCCGGCCGAGGTGAAGCAGCGTGCCAAGACGCTCTATCCTGGCTATCCCTATGGCTATCTCGGGCCGGGGACGGAGGCGCTCGCAAAATCACGCGATGTCGACACGCCGCCGGACCTGAAGGAAAGCTTCAATGGCGGCCCGCTTTCCATTCCCGCTGATATGAGCGATCCGGAAGCGCTCGGCTTCTGCTATGCCGCAACCATCTGGCCGGAGCAGCCTGAAGGGTTCGTGGAGGCATGGAAGGCCTATTACGGCGCGATGGAGGATCTCGCGGCGCGTATCATGCGCGTATTTGCCACCGCGCTCGGCCTCGATGAGCACTTCTTCGATGCTCATGTGGATGCGCCGGTCAGTGCGCTGAGGGCGCTGAATTATCCCGAGCAGCATGTGCCACCGCAGCCGGGCCAGCTTCGCGCCGGCGCACATACCGATTACGGCAGCCTGACGATCCTCCTGCCGCAAGCTGGCTCGAAGGGCCTCGAGATCATCGCCCCTGATGGCCACTGGACGCCGGTGCCGCCGGTCGAAGGTGCTTTCGTCATCAACATCGGCGACCTGATGGCTCTCTGGACCAACGATCGCTGGGTGTCCACGGTGCATCGCGTCGTCAATCCGCCGCCGGAAGAGGGCGGCATGCAGCGTCGCCAGTCTCTGGCTTTCTTCCACCAGCCGAACTGGTTTGCCGAAATCGCCTGCCTGCCGTCGTGCCTGAAGGAAGGCGAGGAGCCGAAATATGCTCCCGTTCTGTCCGGCCCGTATCTGATGGGCAAATTCAAATCGACCGTGACCGCGAAGGCCGGGTGACATTGGTTTCATGAACCGGCTCACCTGCTTCTTCATAAATTGGAATGCTTCATGTCCCTGCGCCTTGCGACATTCAATATCGAAAACCTTCTGACCCGGTTCGATTATACCGGTTTCCGCAATCAGCTGCGCCAGGATCGTGTGCTGCAGCTCTTCGATGTCCGCAACGAGGAGGTCTACCAGCAACTCGAAGCCGCGCGCGTGATCGCCGCGACCGACGACACCAGGCAGATGACGGCGCTTGCGATCGCGGACGCCGATGCAGACATCATCTGCCTGCAGGAGGTCGACAACATGGCCGCGCTGCAGGCATTCGAATATGGCTATCTCTACCGCATGGTCGGCAATGGCTATCGCCAGAAATACCTGATCGAGGGCAATGACGGCCGCGGTATCGATGTCGCCGTCATGATGCGCGAGGAGACGCGCGACGGCCAGCCGATCGTGCTCAACGACATCAAAAGTCACGCCATGGTGACGTATGGCGAATTCGGCCTTTTCAACGACGATCTGGCGGAACTCGGTCTCCATTCGGAAGACAAGATCTTCAAGCGCGACTGCCTGGAGCTGCATCTCCATATCGGCGGGGTGCCGTTTTCTCTCTATGTCGTGCATCTCAAATCGATGGGGCCGGCGCGTGAAGGGGTGGATGGACGTCATTCGAGCATGCCGATCCGCCGCGCCGAGACCTTGGCGGTTCGCCGCATCATCGAAGATCGCTTCGGGGCTGGCCACACGGCGACGAAGAATTTCGCCATCTGCGGCGACATGAACGACTATCAGGAGTGGGTCGATGTCATCGGCACGCGCCGCACGGGTTATCGTTTCGAGCCACGGAACGAAGAGAAGGGCAGCGCGCTCGATGTCTTCAGCCATGATGGCTTTGCCGAAAATATCATGCAGCGGCGGGACGAGCTCGACCGCTGGACGCTCTATCACGCGCGCGGGCCGCAGGAGCAGCGGCTGTGCCAGCTCGACTATATCTGGCTTTCTCCAGCTTTGGCGCGGGTCAATGCAACGCGGCTCCCTGATGTCGTGCGCTCGGGCCAGCCTTTCCGCACCATATTTCCACCGGGGCAAGAGGTGGAGCGCTATCCGCGCGTCGGCTGGGACAGGCCGAAGGCCTCCGATCATTGCCCCGTCGTCATGACATTGGATTTGATATGACCCTTTCAGAACAGAACGACATGGCCGGCTGGCCGCCGGAAAGCACTGTGTTCCCCATCTCCAGCATCGATCTTACCGTATTTCCCGGCGAACATCCGTTTCACCTGCGCGAGCAGGAGGCGGCGCGGGAGAATTGGGCAAGGGAAATTGCCGCCAACCCATCGCTCTATGATGGTCGCATGATCTTTCAGCACAGGCTGTCGCTGACCGGTGGTGTCGTGAAGGGGGAGGGCTATGTAACCTCCTTCTCGACATTTCTCCTGTGGCGAAAGCAGCGGCAGCCGGGAGCTTTTCACCTTTTTGCCTTTCCCGTCATCGTATCGTCGGATGGAGCGGTCATCGCGATCCGCATGGCGCCGCACACCGCAAATCCCGGTCAGGTCTATTGCGCCTCCGGATCCATGGATGAAAACGATATCGTCTACGGGCACGCCGATGTCGAAGGTAATATGCGGCGTGAGGTGTTGGAGGAGACTGGTCTCGACCTGAACGATGCCACCGCTGATCCAGGATATTACGCGATGCATATGAGGCGTTCGGTCACGATTCTCCGCGTTTTCCGCTTTCCCTGGACGGCCGAGGACATGCTTCGGCGGATCGAGGCGCATATGCTCGTTTCCGAAGAGGACGAAGTCGATGGCGTGGTCGCTATTCGATCGGCCGATCCAACGGCGCATCCTTACAATATTGCGATGCTGCCCGTTCTCGCCTGGTACTTCGGCGGCGGCAAATAGCTTGGGCTTGCGCTGAGGTCGCTTGCCGGTATGAATAATCGAATCGGAAGTACGGATGGAGGCCGGATTGACGCGCAGCTATAGTGTCTATGATGTGTTCACCGACAGCAAGCTGGCGGGCAATCCGCTCGCAATCATCTTCGATGCCGAGGGCCTGACCGACGAGGCGATGCAGGCGATTGCCAGAGAGCTGAACCTTTCCGAAACGGTGTTCGTGCTACCTCCGCAAAATCCGGCCCATACGGCAAATCTGCGCATATTCACGCCCGGCCGCGAGCTGCCTTTCGCCGGGCACCCGACCGTCGGCACGGCGATCGCTCTGGCGGAGAAAGCCCATGCCAGCCACGGCGGTGATCTGGATCTCGTCTCCGTTCTCGACGAACGCCTTGGGCCGGTGCGCTGCGCCATCAAGCTGCGGCAGAACAAGGCGAGCTTTGCCGAGTTCGACCTGCCAAAGAAATCGCAGCAGATCGTATTGCCGCTCGATAAGGCCGACATCGCCAACGCGCTCAGCTTGAACATCACCGAGATCGGTTTTGAGAATCATGTTCCTTCCATCTGGAGCGCCGGAGTGCCGTTCCTTCTGGTGCCGGTCCACGATGTCGGCGTGGCTGAGCGGATGGAATTCGATTCGCAGCTTTGGGAAAAGACGGTCCCCTTCGTCGATGGCGCGCTGGCCTCGGCCTTCATCTATTGCCGCGGCGGGGTCAATCATGTGGCGAAGTTTCACGCCCGCGTCTTTCCGATCGGCATGGGCATCGTGGAAGACCCGGCAACGGGTTCGGCGGTCGCGGCGATGTCTGGCGCCATCCATCAGTTCGATGCCCTGCCGGACGGGCATCATCCTTTTATCATCGAGCAGGGTATAGAGATGGGGCGGCCGTCTCTGATTCACCTCCATGTCGATGTCGACGGCGGCCTGATCGCCAATGCCCGCATCGGCGGCCAGGCTGTGCGCATCGCGTCCGGAATCCTTGAGCTTTGATTTTACGGGGTTTTTCGCGGCTTCTGAAATTTTTTTGACAAATAATCAAAGAAAATTCGTCTGGCCGCTGGACAATCAAACCGATCCTATTTATATGCCCGATCACGCCGCCAGCAAGCGGTACGGGTGATTAGCTCAGTTGGTAGAGCAGCTGACTCTTAATCAGCGGGTCGTAGGTTCGAGCCCTACATCACCCACCAAAAACCTCTTGAAATCGTTAGGTAATTTGAAACGTCTCAAGGGTTTTCGGCTGCACGGTTTCCAGTAAATTGGAAACGGTTTCCAATTCAGGTTCTGTTCTTTTCTTGAATGCGGCCGGCTCGATCTCATCCCACCGCTGCGCCGCCGTCGGCTCAAGCGTGACGCAGGACAAAGCTTCAAACGACGCGGCATCGTTGTCGTTATGACCGCCCAGTCTTTGTCTGATGGGGTTGCCGGATCAGTTTGAGAGTTTGCCGAGCAGAAGGCCGGCAAAGACGCCCAGAAGCGCCGTCGCGATCAAGATGGAGCTTGTGGCTGTCGGATTTTCCCTTGCGGTCCTCACCACGTTTCGACCTTCCGACCGAGCATGGTCCGCGACGCTTGCAACCTTCGCTTTCGATGAATAAAGGGCCTCGTCCGCGCGATCCGAAGCGGTATCGATCCTCTTTGTCAGGACGGTCGAGAGCTTGTTGATCTGTCTGCGGAGCTCATCGATTTGAGCGTTGATATCCTTGTCCAGCGAGACGTCGGCCATGGTGTTCTCCTGAATAGCGTAAGCCTTTAGGAACGGCCGGCAGCTCGCTTTGGTTCCCCGTCGCGGTGGATTGATCGAGGCAAAGTTCTTGATCCACCAATCGGCGCAGGTCTTGCTGAGGGTTCAGCGGAGATGCAGCAGGAACATGGTTGGCGCGGTTATGGACATGGTGAAGAGGAGTAGGGAGAGCCCGTATTTCAGCTTTCTCATCCGGCGTGTTTTGATGCCGTCCCAGTCATAGCCCATAAGTATATCCCTCTTGCTCGATGGTTTGTCGACGCAAGAAATATCCCAAGATTTGTTTGCGCGAAGCTTGTGGAGTAATTTTCTCGTTTCAACGAGCGAAGAGCGTCGAAGTATACAATCCGGTGCTGCAATATCTACTGTTGGATTTGCGAATACAATGACACATCCTTATTCTCGGATCGAAAGGACTTTGCATGCGGGGAGCAGTATCGGAGATACCGGCCAGGCGCGCTGTCTTGGCCGTGATGATTGGACAATTCAGCAGAAAGAAGCTCGCCACGCGGCGCTCGTCTGCATCAAAAGTGATGTCGCGCCAATTAGTCTTGCGCCGCTATAGCGGATTTTCAGCGTGCCAGCGCCCGCGCATCCCGCTGATCATGCCGGGCATAGCGCGCCGCAACGGCTATCGCCTTCGACAGCCTAAATTCAATGCTTTTTATGCCCGCCTTCCATGACGCTGAACACAAAGATGACGGCCAGAATCAGCACCAGCGTATAGTCGAAGGCAGTAAGCAGACGAAGCAGTTCCATGAAGTTTCTCCTCCCACAGAGAACACGAACCAGAACAACCGCTAGTATGTTCTTCCAAATACCGCATGCCAAGTTTTTTACATCCTGCGGTGCAAAAACAATGTTGTGCGGAGCACAAATAACTGCTTGTTTGCAAAGGCATATCAGCATTGCATTGACTGCCTTTGGTTGCAGGAGGAGCTGGCACCCGCCGCAATCGTATTGTCAACAAATTTTATGGAGTATACCTTTGCCTCCAATGAAGTTGCGATTGCTCGACGCGCGAAGAACCTGCGCGCTGATCGATCTTGAGGGAGTTGGCTATTGACCATTGGCTCTGACCGCCAGGCGCGTGATCTGCCTGTTATCGTCATTGTCGGCGGCGGCGTTTCCGGAGCGGCGGTTGCCTTCCATCTGCTGCAGCGACGGTCGTTGCAGCCCGGCCAGCTCTTCATCTTCGAACCGCGGGAACGTCTCGGGGCAGGGCTCGCCTACGATACGCAAGATCCCGCCCACCGCATCAATGTGCCGGCGGCGAGGATGAGCCTGCTGCCTGATGACATCGAGCATTTTCAACGCTGGCTGCAGGAGAGGGATGCGCTTGCCGACGATGAGGCGGCGGTCGTCGCCAGTGGTAATCTCTTCCCACGGCGCTCCGTCTTCGGCAACTATATCAACAGCATGATCCATCCCTTCATCGAGGACGGGCGTCTTGTCCATGTCAGGCAAAGCGTAGAGCGCATCGAGAGGGCGGACCGCCGCTGGGCGGTTACCGGTGCGGCGGGACAGCGCGTGGATGCAGATATTCTTGTCATTGCCACCAGCCATCCGTCGCCCCTGCCGCCGCAGGTGCTGCAGGATGCGCTTGCCGAACACCCGCGCTTCGTTCCGGATCCGACGCGGCCGAATGCGCTTGCGGCTATCCGCGCCGGGGATCGCGTCTTGGTCGTCGGCAACGGCCTGACCTCGGCCGATGTCATCGCTTCACTCGAACTCAGAGGGCACGTCGGACCGGTCACCGCCATATCGCGACGCGGCCTGCGCTCGCGCGGCCATGCGGCGGTGAAGCAGGAACCATTCGGCGATTTCGCCAGTGAGCCGTCGAAGACGGCGCTTGATCTCCTGCGCCGCCTGCGGACCGCCATCCGCACGGCGGAGAACGAAGGGCATAGCTGGCATGCCGTCATCGATCAGGTGAGGGCGCAGGGCCGGCATGTCTGGCAGGCGCTGCCGATCGAGGAGCGGCGTTGTCTCGTCAGGCATTTGAGGCCGTTCTGGGATGTGCATCGTTTTCGCGTTGCGCCGCAGGTGGAGGCGGTCAGCGATCGGGCGATCGAAAGCGGCAGGCTCGAGGTTCTGGCAGCTTCTGTCGCGGGTGTTGATGTTGCCAACGGCTTGATTGACTGCAGATTACAGCTCAGCCGTTCCGAGCGATATGCCGACAGGCAATTCGATGCGGTCGTCGTTACCACTGGTCCGGGGCATCGCGGCATTCTGCAATCACAAAGCTGGATTGAGGAACTGTCGGAAGCCGGCTATCTCGCAATGGATTCCGCGCGGCTGGGATTTGCCTGCGATACGCAATCGCGGGCACTTACTGCCGATGGAACGGTGGCTCCATCCCTGTTTATCTCAGGACCGCTCGCGCGCGGAACTTTCGGCGAACTCATGGGGCTGCCCGAAGTGGTCGAGCACGCCGCGCTTGTCGCCGAACAGGTCGCTGGTGCGATCAGCGACCACCGCCGTGGGCAAAGGAAGGCATATTTGGATAGTAGCGCCGCTTAAATCCAAGAAAAACCGCAAATTCGTTGCTTAGGCGATACAATTGCCTAAATTTACTCATATAAACTATACAATTTGTGAGTTACTATCTTGCTCGTCAGGACGTGCGGGGTTACTTCCGCAATCCATGATGGCAGGATGGACCGGGTGAGTCTCTCTTGGGCGGCCAAGCCGGGTTTCAACAATCGACTTTGCAGTAAAGCGGACGGCGATGCTTACGAAAAAAGGAAAATACGGACTGAAGGCGTTGGTGGATCTCGCACGCCTCGGTCCTGGCGAAACCGCATTCATCAACGATATCGCGTTGCGCAACAATATCCCGAAGAAGTTTCTCGATACCATCCTGCTCGAACTGCGCAATGCCGGCGTATTGCGCTCGAAGAAGGGGCCGGGCGGCGGCTATTCGCTGTCGCGTCCGGCGTCGGAAATCCGTATCGGTCATGTCATTCGCACCCTAGACGGCCCATTGGCGCCGATCCGCTGTGCCAGCCGCACGGCCTACGAAGCGTGCGACGACTGTTCCGATCCGGAGCGCTGTCAGGTGCGGCGCTCCATGACAGAGGTGCGGGACGCCATTGCCGAGATTCTCGACAACATGTCGCTGGAGCAGTTCGTTGCCGGCGGCGCGGATGTCGATATCCCGGAGCGGGAAGACCACCGCGCCTCGCAGATCGGCTGATCTCCTCGGCGCTCCCCACGTCTTCAGAGCAGCGAGTTTCTTGCCGGCTTTATGCCGTTGAGATGATAGTTGCCGACGACATTGTGGGTTTTGCGCGTGGGATCATACAGCGTGTGAATGCGGGCGTTGCGCCAGTGGCGGTCGAGATTGAGCCCGATGCGCGCCGACGTCGTGCCGGCAAGATCGAACAGTGTATTGGATGCTTCCATGGCGATGTCAGCCGTAATCGCCTGCGCCGCCGCAACGGAAAGCGCGGCATCGATGACATG
>NZ_JBNDIC010000038.1:0-71494 GCF_056755475.1 Rhizobium sp. KNZ2-6A
GAAATTTTCCATCCATGTCTGTTCGACGGCGCGTTTTGCCGCGCTCTGCTCCATGCCGGCGCTCAGATAATGCACGATCCAATGGTCTGAGAGCGCCATGTGGCTCGCGAACGCCTTGCCGTCGATGAACACGACGCGCTGCTTGTTGTAGAGGCCGTCGGAACCGCGAAAATCGATAAAGGGCGCGACGTAGAGTTCCGCAGCGGGCTGGGTCTCCAAAAAGGCGGCAAGCTCGGCGGAGTCGGTGATGCGTTCCATGCCGTTACCGGCATGCGTGCTGATCGGGCGCACGACGAGCGGGTAGGCGAGGCCCGGAGCGCAATCGTCCAGTCGCTTCGCGCGCGTTGCGACGGCCGCAAGATCGGCGTGCGATACGCGGTAGGTAAAGGGTGAAAGGATGGAGGGCTCATTCGCTAGCATGCCGCTGACGCCGTCGCGCGTCAGCCTTGCGATCAGTCCCGGATTGCGGTTCATCACCGGACCGTCGAATTTGGCAAGCAGCGTCTGCATATGGGCGAGAAGAGGGCCGTTCTCGGTCGATTCTCCGATGGCCATGAAGGCCACGTCATGCTCCGGCAGATCGGTGAGGACGGATGTCTGAAGGTCGACGTAGTGCAGCCACAGCACGCAGTTGCTGCCGGCCAGCAGAAAATCGAGCGGCGTGTTGGCCATAAAATCGCCCTCGGTCACGAAGGCGAGCAGCCGCGGACCTGTCCCGTTGCCATGGACCACGCAATAGTCGCGGCGCATTTGCACGGCGCTCTTTAAAATCTGGCGAGCGTCATCGCTGCGGCCGAGGGTCTGCAGGATCACAGCCATGTCCAAAAGTGCGGCGGCGGCGGTAGGGTCCGCCGTCACACGTTGCATGAGTTCGTTCCAGAGCGGGTTTACGTCATGGCCGGCATAGATGAGAGAGACTATTCTCCGCATGCCGAGAATTCGAGCGCTGACCGGCATGTTCAGTGGGGCCGGATCGGCGATTGGGGCTTTGGTCATCAGCATTGCGGAAGATCCTGTTGGGAGCCGATTATCAAAACGTTCCGAACGAGCGTGTCGATATCCGTCTGTCGGGTACGGTGGTTTACGATCGCCGCGCGAATTGCCGGCTGACCGTTCAGATGGGTGAGGGACGGAGCGACGCGGCCTTCGGCGTGGAGACGCTCGACGATCTGGGAATTGACGGATGCCGGCACAGTTCCGTCGGCTCCAACATAGGCGAAGCAGACGATGTTGAGGGCGACGGGCGCGAGCAGTTTCAGCGCAGGCTCCTGCTCGATGCGCCGCGCAAGCTCGCGTGCCAGCATGCAGTTGGCGTTCATTGCCTCTCCCAACGCCTTGACGCCATGGGTTTTGAGCGTGAACCAGGTCTTCAGCGCCCTGAAGCCGCGCGAAAGATCCGGGCCGTAGTCGCAGGGCCACCAGTCTCCGCCCGCAAGCCCGGTCGCTGCCCGGCTGAGATAGGCCGCGTCCGAAGCAAAAGCTTGCCGCTGCCACTCGCTGTCCCGTACCAAGAGGAAGCCGGCGTCGTAGGGTACCTGACCCCACTTGTGAAAATCGAAGGCGAGCGAATCGCAGGTTTCGATCCCCGCAAACAAAGGTGCGAGCTTCTCGCTGAGAACGCCGAGGGCGCCGAGGGCCCCGTCGACGTGAAAATGAAGATCATAGGTGTCGGCAATGCCGCGCAGGGCGGCGAGATTATCGACGGCGCCGGTGTTGACCGTTCCTGCGCTGCCGATGAGAAGAAAGGGCGTGAAGCCTTCCCGCCTGTCGCGCAGGATCGCCTGCTGCAGCGCATCGAGATCGATCCGGCCGAGGGCATCGACCGGAATGCGCCGCAGCTGATCGCTGCCGATTCCGGACATTTCGAAGGCGCGCGGAACGCAGCCGTGTACCTCGCTCGACGCGTAGGCGACCAGCCGGGATTCATCGGACAGGCCGGCTGCGCGCACATTGCGGCCGAGCTTGCGGCATCTGGCGATCTGCACCGCAACGAAATTGGCCTGCGATGCGCCAGTCAGGAATATGCCGCCGGCCGTTTCCGGAAAGGAAAAGATCTGGCGCGTCCAGCGGATGATCTGGCGCTCGACCTCGATTGGCATGTGGTCGCGTCCGCCGAGATTGGCGTTCAGCCCGCCGGCCAGCATCTCGGCCAGCATGCCGGTGACCGTGCCGCCGCCCTGGACCCAGCCCATGAAGCCGGGATGGATGTTGCCGCTGCCGTAGGGCAGGATGTTTTCCCGGAAGATCGCATGGACTTCAGCCAGATCGCCGGCTTCCACCGGCAACGGCGCATCGAACAAGGCGCGCGCCGAAGAGGGGGCATGTTGCCAAACCGGCTTCGTGCCGAGTGCCTGGAGATGATCGAACATGTCGTCAAGCATTTGATGACCCTGTGTGCGCAGGGCCTGCCAGTCTTCCGGGTCGAGGCTTGTTCGCGCGCGGCGATCATCCGACGCTCGCCCGGCGTCCTGCAAATTGAACATTTTAACCTCGTCTATGGCCGGTCGTATCGACGCTGCCTTGGGAATGCCTTGTGAAAGGAGACCGGCCTTCCCGCCCGACATCGGACGGATCGCTTCCATGCTACGACGCCCAAGGTGGCGCGAGGCTGACTTGCGAACCAGCCGGCCATCAGCAGCACGAATTCGTTAACTTTTGCCGGCTGTGTTAACCTTTTATTAACTCTAATGCTGTCAGTTGCGGCTAACGCAACGGTTGGTTAACCCCTCTTAATAGGCGGTTAACAAGCATGAGGCTGATTGCCGTTCCCGGCCGCAGACCGGAATGTCCCTTCCAAATTCAGCCACAAGGGGCACCATCCAATGACCAGCATTCTCACCAACGACGCGGCAATGTCCGCCCTTCAAACCCTGCGCGGCATCAACACGAACCTGCAGGACACGCAGAGCCGTGTATCCTCGGGCTATCGCGTCGCCAAGGCAGCCGACAACGCCGCCTATTGGTCGATCGCGACCACCATGCGCTCCGACAACAGCGCGCTTTCCGCCGTGTCGGACGCATTGGGCCTGGGCGCCGCCAAGGTCGATACCGCCTATACGGCGATGGACAATACCATCAAGGTCGTTCAGCAGATCAAGGACAAGCTCGTCGCGGCAACCGAAAACAGCGTCTCCAAGGCGGATGTTCAGGAAGAAATCACCCAGCTGCAGCAGCAGTTGGAAAGCATCGCGCAGTCTGCGTCCTTCTCGGGCCAGAACTGGATGTATGCGGCCAATGGCGCTTCCGCTTCCGTCGTCTCCTCCTTCGTTCGCAACAACAATGGCACTGTTTCCGTCAACAGCACCAGCTACAGTTTCGATACCGGCTCGCAGGGCAATGTGCTGTTCGGCGCGAGCGGCGGCACGATCGATACGAGCTCGGGCATTCTCGGCACTCAGCAGAGTATCAACGGCGCATCCTATTCGGTCTTCAGCCTCGATATCACCAACATGACGAGCGGCGACATCGGCAAGGCCATGAATCTCGTGCAGGGCGCCCTCAACGCCCTGACGAGCACGGCCTCGCAGCTCGGTTCGCTTTCGACGCGCATCGATCTGCAGACGAGCTTCGTTTCCACGCTGCGCGACACGATCGATTCCGGCGTCGGCAAGCTCGTCGATGCCGATATGGAAGAAGAATCGAGCAGGTTGTCGGCCCTGCAGACGCAGCAGCAACTGGCCATCCAGTCACTGCAGATCGCCAACACCAGCGCGCAGAACGTTCTCTCCCTCTTCAAGTGAGCCTTGACTGGAGCTTGCGTTAGGATGGCGCGGCGGCATTTCCCTCTTGTCGCCGCACATCAGCTTTTGTTAACGTTGCCGCTGATTGATTTGCAGTTTTTGTGCAGGGTTCGGCCTTCGATCGTCTTCAGAACGAGAGCCGGGCTTTGCTTTAGCGACGGGCCGCGCTGGGATATCCCCGCTGGTGGGCATGAGGCCAATCGTTGCTGCCGGATCGGCCCGGTTTGCCAGTCCCAATGGAATTACGGATTCTCAGATGAGCAATGTGACGACGAATCATTCTGCGTCCGCGGCGTTGACCGTGTTACGCGGAATCAACAAAGATCTCGGTGTCGTGCAGCAGCAGGTCTCGTCCGGTTATCGCATCGAGACGGCGAGCGACGATCCGACCTATTGGTCGATGGCGACCACCATGCGCTCGGACCGGAGCAGTCTCTCTACCATTACGGATGCGCTCGGCCTCGGCTCCTCCAAGGTCGACACCGCGTCCACCGCCATGGATACGGTCGTCAGCCTTTTGACGCAGATTCAGTCGAAGCTGGTTTCGGCAAAGGAGACGGGCACAAATAAGGATGCGATCAATTCCGATATTCAGCAGCTCAAGAATCAGCTGCAATCCGTTACCCAATCGGCATCCTTTTCCGGCGAAAACTGGCTCTATAACACCGACCAGCATCCCAGCACGCAGCAATCCGTGATCAGCAATTTCACGCGCGGCGCCGGCGGCCAGATTAGCCTCACGACGATCGGCTATGACAGTTCCCAAACCCTGATGATCGACACGACCGATGCGAGCCGGGGATTGCTGACGAAGAATGTCGATGCGAGCACGTTCGACACCTCGAGCAGCACCACGCCCCGCAACTACTATCTCCTGGCTGCCGACACCGGCACGACGCCGGCGGGCGGAACGGAGATCGCGATCTCGAGCAGCACGACGGATGGCGAGCTGACCGACATGATCAATGTCACCAATTCGCTTCTGAAATCCGCGACGTCGGCGGATTCGACGCTCGGTCTGATGAAATCGAACATCGACGATCAGTCGGACTATATTTCCAAGCTCAGCGACGCCATCAAGAGCAGCGTCGGCGATCTCGTCGACACGGATATGGAAGAGGCGTCGGCGCGGCAGAATGCGCTGCAGACAGCCCAGCAGATGGGTATCCAGGCATTGTCGATCGCCAACAGCATGGCGAGCAAGGTGCTGATTCTCCTTCAGTCGAAATGATGGGCGCGGCGGCCCGGCTCGATCGGCCTTCGGCCGGCAAGGCCGCCGCATTCATCCTCGCACAAGTTTGACTGCCTACGGTCCTTCGCAGTGGCATGGTTGCGCAATGTGCCGGTGACGTCAGTCATTTCCGGAAAGCGCAGCCCGAGGACGGAAACCGGAAGCGTGATGATCGACGTTTTGAGAATGGGAATGGAGCTGCCCTCCGCTGGCACGGACATGCTGCGTCTTTCCGATGCGAGTGGGGAGATGCGCGCTTGAGCCTCGCACTATCCCGATACCTCAAGGATTTCAGCGCGGAACAGGCCCCGCCGCCACCTGTGGAGGACGCAGGGTTTGCGGAGATGATGGAATTTCCCGAAAGCCCGATCGAGCCGCCCGTCGATATCGAAGCCGAGCGTCGGGCCGCTTATGCGGAAGGGCACGAGGCCGCGACGCAAGAACTGTCGCGGAAGCATCAGGCCGAGCTCGATGCCATGGCGGATTCGTCTCGGGCCGAAATGGAGGCCTTGCGGACGCGTTACGAAGAGCAGGCGGCCGAGAAGATCGCGGCTGGCGTGACCCGCATCGCCACGATGCTCGGGCAGGCGATCAGCGCGGAAACGGCGGCCATCCTTGCGCCGATCATGACCGAAACGCTGACAGCCAAGGCCGTTGCCGATCTCGCCGACCTGGTCAGGAGCGCCATTCTCGACGGTAGCGCGGGATCGATCTCCGTTAGCGGCCCGCACCATCTCTTCGAGGGTCTTCACGCGCATCTCGGCACCGACGGCGCCCTGTTGCGCCACGTCGAGACGCAGGACGTCGATCTCACCGTCACCATCGGCGAGAGCGTTCTCGTGACCCGAATGTCCGCTTGGGCCGCTAGTCTGAAAGAGATCCTGAAATGAGCGACGGCGATCAAAATCACGGCAAGCACGAGATCATCATCGTCAAACGCCACGGCGGCGGCGATCATGACGCCGGTCACGGTGGCGCATGGAAGATCGCCTATGCAGACTTCATGACGGCCATGATGGCCTTCTTCCTGGTGATGTGGCTGGTCAACGCCGCCAACGAGGAGACGAAGGCCTCCGTCGCCTCCTACTTCAATCCCATCAAGCTGGCGGACGAAAAGCCGACCGAAAAGGGGCTCAAGAAGCCCGTCGACCAGGCTCAGGGTGAAAAGAACCAGCAGAAATCGGATAAGCCGCAGGACAAGCCGAACGACGGCAAATCCGCCAAGACCGGCGAGGACCTGACATCGACGTCGGGCGATCAGACGAATTATTCCGAGGCAGATTTCTTCGAGAACCCCTATTCGGTCCTGGCGGAAATCGCACAGGAAGTCGGCCAGCAGGCCAATGTCAGCGCCAAGGGCGAGGGCGGCGCCGCCCAGTCTGGTCCCGCCACGGGCGCTGACGGCGGGCAGGCCTATCGCGATCCCTTCGATCCTGATTTTTGGACCAAGCAGGTTCGGGTTTCCAGCGCCTCGAAGAAGGCGAATGAGGAACAGTCCGCCAAGTCGGATCAAAAGGACAAGGGCGAAGTTATCGCCCTGTCGAAGGCAACGGCCGCCGATACCGGCCAGCCGGCCGATCAGCTGCAGACGCCTGAACAGCAGCCGACGGTGAGCGATCAGCAGGCGACCGGAAAACAGCAGGAAAAGCAGACGCAAGTCCAGCAAATCGCCAAGGCCTCCGGGCAAAGCGACGCGCCGATGTCGGAAGACAATGCCGCCCTGCCTCAGGGCAAGGATGTGACGCCGACGAAGGCGCAGCAGCAGGAAGCCAAGGATCTGCAGCAGGCGATCCAAGCCGAGATCAAGGGTGTTGCCGGCCAGCTCGCCGAGGGGCTGCAGGTGACCGCGGCCGAAGGCGGCGTGCTTGTCACGATTTCCGATCAGAGCAATGATCCGATGTTCAACATCGGCTCGGCCGTTCCGCGCCGGGAGATGGTGCTGGCGATGGAGAAGATCGGCAAGATCCTGGCCGAGCGCAAGGGATCGCTTCTGATCCGGGGCCACACCGACGGGCGCCCCTATATGGTCGGCGGCCGCAACGACAACTGGCGCCTGTCGCTCGATCGCGCCCAGAGCGCCTACTATATGCTGACCGGCGGCGGGCTGGATGAGAAGCGGGTCGCGCAGGTCTCCGGCTTCGCGGATCGACGGCTGAAGATGCCCGAAGATCCTTTCAACGATGCCAATCGCCGTATCGAGATCCTGATCGCCAATCCCTCGGACCAGGCCGTGAAGCAAGGGGCCAGCCCGGATGCGCAGAGCCCGGCCAAGCCCGCTTCGGGGAAGGGCAAGTCAGGCCAAGGCAAGCAGGGCTAGTCCATGACGCGCAAACAGCATCGTCGTCACCTCGCGCTCATGCTCACCCTCGGCATGTTGATGCCGGGGGCTGCGAGCGCCGAGGGGCAGGACAGTCTGCCGCTCTATAAGATGCTGCGCTCGCTCGAATTCGTCCAGGATTCCGTCGCGGCGGGCGACAGTTCCGCCGGAGAGATGCAGCGCTTCCTGCTCGCCACTATCGACGAACGCCTGCGCAATGCGGATAAAGCCGTGTTCGAGGACAGCCGCAATGTCGATGCCGCCCTGATCTACGCCATGAGCGGCGGCAACCCGGAAACGCTCGAATATCTGATGTCGCGCGACCTCAACGGCAATTTCGACAGCCGCGTCGCGGACGTGCTTAGAAAATATCTGAACGGCAAGGGCCTGCTGGTCGTTAACACGCTTGCCGACATCGCCAGGGAATATCGCGACAAGCCGATCGGCCCCTACCTCTCGCTCGTTGCCGGCAATGTCATGTCCGGCAAGAACGCCAAGGCGGCCCTGCAGCTTTACGATTGGGCGCGTTTGATGGCGCCCGGCACGATCGTCGAGGAATCGGCGCTGCGGCGCTCGCTTGCCTTGTGTGCCGATGCGGGGACGGTGCCGGCCGGGCTCGACTATGCGCGGCGCTATACGAGGCGCTTTCTGCATTCGCCCTATGCCAGCCAGTTTGCCGATCTTTTCGTGCAGCTTGTGGTAGATCACGATTCCGACGTCAAGCAACAGGATATAGTCGACATCCTGTCCTTCATGGATCCTCCCAGGCAAAGGGAGATCTATCTGCGCATGGCGCGCCGGGCCGCGATCGCCGGTAAGGCCGATCTCGCCGCGCTGGCGGCCAGCCGCGCCCAGGCGATCTCCGCCACCGACGGCGGCGACGCCTTCGGCGCGCTGGCGAACTTCTATGGCGGCGTTGCGGGCATATCCACGCCGGAATTGAAGTCGGCGATCAATGGTCTCAATCAGATGCCGGCGGGCGAGCTGAACGCGCGCGATCGTGCCCTGCGCGATGCCGCAAAGGCAGTCGCCCAGGAGATATTGCGCGCGCCCGATCCAGCAAGCCTCGGGCAAGCCAATGTTTCTAATCTGCCTAATCAACAGAATACTGAACACGATGCTGCTGTGACGAATCAATCGGGAGGTCAATCTCCCGGCACGGCGGGTGTTGAGCAGGGGGCCTCGGCGAAAGCGGCCCCCGCCCCGGAGGGAGGGCGGCAGGAGGCCGGCTCTTCGTTCAACGCATTCGTCACGACGAGCCGCTCGAAGCTGGATGCCATCGACGGCCTGTTGAAGCAGGAAAGTCATTGATCATGAACGACATCGGTGTATCCAGCGCCTCATCCGGGGCGGATATTCCTGCCGCCAAGGGCACCCGCTCCGCGAAGCAGGACGACGGCAAGGGCTTTATCGATGCGCTGACCAGCTCGCTCGGCAACGGACGCAAATCCTCCGGTCCGGGTACCGGGACGGATGCGACGTCGAACGCGAATACGACAGCCGGTGACGATGCGGATGCCGTAAAGACAGCAAGCAATCCCGCGTCGACAACCCTAGCCATCGATGAAGGCGCCGATGCCGGAGCTGGAATGATCGATACGTCCGGAGCCGATCTCGTCAACCTCGCAGGCTTGACCAAGGGGGCAAAGCCGTCCCAAGGCGCCGGCGCGGCCGCGCTGTCGAAATCGCTGATCGAACTGCAGAAGGCGGTATCGGCGACGGAGGGCGGCACGGTTCCCGCAGAAGGCGATCAGACGGCGGCGGTCACGGAGCCGGCAATGCCTGCTGCCGATACGAGCAAGGTAGCGGCACAATCGACCACGCTTGATCAGCTTGCCGAACTTACGCAGCAATTGGCCGATCTCACGACGACTAACGGTCAAACCGCGCCAGTGAAGGGCGATGGCAAAACGCCGGCCGCGAAAGGCGGGAAGGACGCGGAATCGACGGATGATGGTAAGTCTACGCCAACGCAAGCCAGCCAGGCCGTGACTACGATTTCCGATGCCCTATCGCTGTTGAACGTTCCGCAACCGGTCGTTGCCGCACAGGCCGGCACGGCCCAGGCGGGCAAGACGACCGACGATGCGAAGGTCCAGGGGATGTCGCTCGGCGGCGCGGCTGTCGCGGACGATGCATCGGATGCGGCGGTGACGCTGCCCGACGACGGCCAGGGGCCGGACGCCGCGCAGACCTTCCGCCTGACGCGGTCAGACGGTCGCGGCAGCGCGCTCGACCTGTCGATCAGCAAGAGCGGAGATGAGGCGGCGGACGTCAAGGTGGCGGCTTCCGCGGGCGGCGATACTCCGACGATCACAGTCTTGGATTCCCGCCGCTATCTGGGGCTCGCTGCCAATTCCAACTCGTCAATCGTCGCCGGGGCACTGGCGGGCGATCGCGGATGGTCGGCCGTGATGCAGCCGGGTTCGGCGCTTTCCAATGCCGCAAACCTGTCGAGCACAGGCAAGGTCGTCAACACGCTCAAGATCCAGCTGCGTCCCGATAATCTCGGCGATGTCACGGCCACCATGCGGCTTTCCGGAGATCAGCTGAGCGTCGACCTGAAAGTGCAGACGGGCGAGGCCTACAGGCAGCTCCATGCCGATCAGAGTCACATGGTCGATGCGCTGCGCGCCCAAGGCTACCAGGTGGACAATATCACCGTCACCCTCGCCTCCAATGCAGACCAGCAGTCGGACGGCGGCCGCAATTCCGGGTCGAACCAGCAACAATCCCTGTTGAACCAGGGACAAGGGGGCGACGCGCGTCCCAAGGGCCAGAACTATTCGGGACAGCAGTCAGATGGAAACAATGGCAATCGCAGTTCGGGTGAGCGCGGTGTTGAAGACGGCGCTGCTGGCGGCGTTCAGCGCTCTCGTTCTGGCGCCGTTTACCTCTGAAGCCTATGCGTCGGGAAATCCGGCGTCGCCGGATAATGGTGCGGCTGGCCTCTGCGAGCGCGAAATCCAGTCTGCCGCCGCGAAGTACGGAATACCGGAAGGGATACTCTATTCGGTCGGTTTGACGGAAACGGGACGCAAGGGATCGCTCTATCCCTACGCCCTCAATGTCGAGGGACGGCCGATCTTCCCGCCGTCGGAGAGCGCTGCCTTGCAGGTCTTCGCCGCGGCAAGGCAGAGCGGTGCAAAGCTTATCGACGTCGGCTGCATGCAAATCAACCAGTATTTTCACGGCGAAAACTTTACCTCCGTCGACGCAATGTTCGATCCACGCAGTAACGTGGAGTATGCCGCGAAGTTTCTCCGCAATCTGCATGACAGGCATGAGACCTGGACGATGGCGGTAGCAAGATACCATGCCGGCCCGAACAACGACCCTGCTCAAAAGGTCTATGTATGCCGTGTGATCGCCAATCTGGTCGCCACCGGCTACGGCAAATGGACGCCCAATGCGGCGACCTTCTGTCAAAACTAGACAACCGGTAGGTTGTGTCGCGTTTCTGGTTAGCCAGCACTAACTCAATTGAGGTGGTTGACTGCCGTTGATTTGCCAGAAATGCGCTTGTTAATAAAACGCTAACTAACAAGTTTTTTATCGGTGTAAAACGCACTGCACATACTATATCTAGTGCAAATCGCACCTCTAAAGTTAATCAATTATTAATTTCCGTCACTCATTTCCGACAGTTGTTCGTGATTCGCCCGATTCGTACCCATAGTTCATCGAAACACCACACTGATTCGGAGGCGGACGAATGATCGTAGTGGTTGATGAGCGAGAGCTCGTTAAGGACGGATATACATCACTGTTTGGACGCGAGGGCATCCCTTCCACAGGGTTTGATCCACGCGAATTCGGCGAATGGGTAACGACGGCGGCAGAGGGCGATATTGCTGCTGTTGAGGCCTTTCTGATCGGGCAGGGCCAGCATGTGCTCGAGCTCCCCAGGGCGATTCGTGATCGGACTACGGCACCCGTGATCGCGGTCAGCGACCAGCCCTCGCTGGAAGCCACACTTGCACTCTTCGATTGCGGCGTCGACGATGTCGTGCGCAAGCCGGTGCATCCCCGGGAGATCCTGGCCAGGGCCGCCGCGATCCGCCGTAGGCTGAAGGCGATCAACAACTATACCGATATCGGCCCGATTCGCGTCTTCGCGGACGGCCGTGATCCGGAAATCAATGGTTCCGTGTTCGCCTTGCCACGCCGCGAGCGCCGCATCCTCGAATACCTGATCGCCAATCGCGGTCGCCGGGTAACGAAGACGCAGATCTTCAACGCCATCTACGGCATCTTCGACGAAGAAGTCGAAGAAAACGTGGTTGAAAGCCATATTTCGAAGCTGCGCAAGAAACTGCGCAAGAAGCTCGGCTTCGATCCGGTCGATTCCAAGCGCTTCCTCGGCTACTGCATCGACTGGAGCTAACGTCTCCGATCGCATCCAGGATGCTAAATTCATGAATAGGCCCGAGAATCACCCGATTCTCGGGCCTATCCTTTTGCACAATGGCGGATTGTCATCACGCGATAGGTACGTTGTTCCTTACGATCTTCACCGGTGTCGACCGGCGTTGAGGCTGCAATGCGGCGCTTGCGGATATGCTTTTCGCGATGATCGGCTTTTCGTCCTCTCAGACAGCTTCACGCAAGGCCCGCCACCTACTCTCAGTCGTATGAAGGATAACGAGGATTCCAGATGAGGAATTTCGGCAGCATGAGGACCGCATTAGCGGAAGTGGACGCACAGGCAGCTCGCCTGGACGCTGCTTTCGACGGCGTTGCCCGTGCGAAGTCGTCTCGTTCCGCCGGCGTGGCAGGGGCAGGCGTCTTGCATGTTCCGGCCACCGGCCCTGATCTGGTGAACTTCGCCGGCCTCGCTCCGACAGGCTATTCCGACACTGCCGGCGCGCCATCGGCCATTCTGCGGCGCTAACACGAATAGGGTATCGAGTCAGTCATGTCGCTCACAACAGCTCTCAATAACGCGCAGGCAATATTCAACAATACCGGCACGCAGAGCAGCGTCGTGTCGAACAATATCGCCAACGCAAGCAACACGAATTACTCGCGTCGCCAAGCGGTGGTGACCACCGACATGGCCGGCGCCCAGGTGGTGAAGATCGATCGCAGCAGCGAGCCGGCGCTGCAGAAGGTCTATCTCAGCTCTTCATCGTCGGATTCGGCGCAGCAGCTGCTTCTGAACGCCTACAGCAATCTGCAGTCGGCCACGCTCGGCGGTAACGACAACGAGATCGCGCCGGCGACCCTTCTTTCAGCGTTCCAGAAGGCGATGCAGACCTATTCCGGTTCTCCGTCCAGCACCACGGCGGCGCAGTCGGCGGTCAACGCGGCCCAGAGCCTGGTCACGTCGCTGAACAATGCGACGACCGCGGTGCAGAGTGCACGAACCGATGCCGACAAGCAGATCAGCTCCGACGTCGATTCGCTGAACAGCCTGTTGAAGCAGTTCCAGGAAGCAAACGATACGGTGAAATCGGCCACGACGACCGCCGGACCGACGTCCAGCGCCCTTGCCGATGCCCTCGACCAGCGCGATTCGATCCTGAACCAGATCTCGAAGATTGTCGGCGTGACGACGGTGACGCGCGGCAACAACGATATGGCGCTCTACACCACGAGCGGAACGACCCTGTTCGAAACCATTCCGCGCACGGTGACGTTTCAGCCGACGAATTCCTATACGGCCAGCACGGTCGGCAACAATGTCTATATCGACGGCGTCGCGCTGACCCCCGGACAGAGTGCGAGCACCACCGCGCAGGGCAGCCTCCAGGCGGCGCTGCAGGTCCGGGACGATGTCGCGCCGACCTATCAGAAGCAGCTCGATGAGATCGCGCGCGGCCTGGTGACGACGTTCGCGGAAACGAATAGCAATCCCGCAAAGCCGACCCTACCCGGCCTGTTCACCTGGAGCGGCGGCAGCGTTCCGACCGGTGCTACCGTGGTCACGGGCCTGGCCGGCTCGATAACCGTTAATCCGAAGTTAATCACGTCTCAAGGCGGCGATCCGACATTGCTGCGTGATGGTGGTATTAACAACAATGCCGCGACTGGAGAGACGGGTTACACGAAGAATACCAGCGGTGGCAGCGGTTATTCCACCCAGCTGGATGCCTTTATCACTGCCATGAATACGAAAATGAGTTTCGATGCCACGGCCGGCTCCGATACCAAGGCCAGCCTCATGGACTATGCATCGAGTTCCATCGGCTGGCTTGAAGGGCAGCGCAGCACGGCGACGACCGCGGCCGAAAATACCTCCGCGGCACTATCGCGCTCTTCGGGCGCCTATTCGAATGCGACCGGCGTCAACCTCGACGAGGAACTGACGCTGATGATGGATATCGAGCAGTCCTACAAGGCTGGAACGAAGATATTGAACGCTGTCAATGAAATGCTTCAATCGGTACTGGATATTGCGAGCTAAGCCATGAAACTTTCTTTCATTTCGAGCACGGCCATTCAGAACGTCATGCGTCAGACAATCCGTCAGGCGCAGAATGAGATGACCAGCGCTTCCACGGAAGCAACTACGGGCGTTTATGCCGACATCGGGGTTTCGTTGGGCAGCAGCACATCGCTCAGCGTGAACCTGACGCGGGAAGCATCACGTATCGACTCCATTCTCGGCAGCAATTCCATCGCAAATCAGCGTATGACCTCATCTCAGACCGCGTTGAGCGATATGGGTAGCCAGGCGCAGAAGCTGATGGATCAGCTGGTGGCCCTGCGCGGCAATACGGATGGCAGCAGCATAGCGCTGACGCAGTCGACCGCGACTTCTACCCTTTCGAGCGTCATTGCTTCCGCCAACACCATGGTCAATGGCGAATATCTCTTCGCTGGCACCAACACCGATGTTCAGCCGATGACGAACAATTCCGCCGCGACGAACACGGCAATCCAGACTGCGCTATCAGCCTATATGGCCGCTCAGACGCCGCCGGTAGCCTCGACAAGCAATCTGACCGGCGCTCAGATGAAGGACTTCATCACCACCAAGGTCGAACCGATGTTCACCTCCAATACCAGCTGGGCAAGCTGGTCGAGCGCGTCGGACCAGAACATGACGAGCCGCATCAGCAATTCGGAAGTGGTAGAGACGTCGACGAATTCGAATTCTTCCGGCATTCGCTATCTGGCACTAGCAACCAGCGTCACCAATGCGCTGATGAAGACGACGCCGGCCCTGAGTTCGGACGCGCTGAATGCGGTGACCGATCAGGCCATCAGCTACTCGCGTCAGGCGGTCGACGGCCTGAACAGCCAGGCGAGCCAGCTCGGTCTGTCGCAGTCGCGCCTCTCGGATGCGAACACGACGCTGAATGCCCAGAAGACCATTCTCAATACCAGCCTGGGCGATCTGACGGGGGTCGATCCCTATGAAGCTTCGACCAAGGTCAACAACCTGCAGACCCAGCTCCAGACCGCTTACACCATTGTCTCGAAGATCCAGCAGCTCAGCCTTGTAAATTACCTTTGATGATCAAAGGGAAGGAATGACCAGGAAGGATGCATGAATGTATCAGTTCTCATATGCGGAAGTCATGCAGGATGCAGTGGCCGACGCCAAGGAAAGAGAACGGCAAGTTCTGGACCGGTCGATATTTCTCCTCTCCACGGCGCGTGACGTGGAGAAATACGGCCGCGAAGCGATCGAAGCTCTCTATTATACGCGGCGCGTATGGATCAGCTTTGTCGAGGACCTCAAAAGTCCGGAGAACCAGCTCAACGTCGAACTACGTGCCAACCTAATCTCGATCGGTATCTGGATTCTGAAGGAGTGCGATCGGATCCAGCGGCGCCAGTCGGTAAATTATCAAGGCATCATAGATGTCACCACCATCATCAGGGATGGACTTAAATGAAAAGTACGCTTCGCATATCGCTCAAAGCCGGGGAAAAGATCTTTATCAACGGGGCCGTCCTGCGCGTCGATCGCAAGGTCGCCCTGGAATTCCTGAATGATGTGACATTCCTGCTTGAGAACCACGTGCTCCAGCCCGAAGACGCGACGACGCCCCTGCGTCAGCTCTACTTCATCGCGCAGATGATCCTCATCAATCCGGAGGGCAAGGAGCAGTCGACGACCATGTTCCGCAAGTCGATCGTCATGCTGCTTTCGTGCTTCCACAACGAGGAAGTGCTGGCTGAGCTGAAGCGTATCGATGGCCTCGTCGCCACTGGCCGCGCTTTCGACGCGTTGAAGGCGATCCGCAGCCTCTACCCGATCGAGGACAATATTCTGAACAACCAGGAAATGCCGGCGGCGACGATCGAGCATATCCGTCGGGAGATCGCTCCATGGCAGCGGTAGACGCCGTCAACAGCAGCACAGACACCTCTTCCACTACCGCCACGAAAAATGCGGCTACCGCATCGGCGAGCGCCAACCTGAATTACAACGACTTCCTGCAACTCCTCATCGCGCAGATGAAGAACCAGGATCCGACGTCGCCGATGGATGCAAGCCAGCAGATTTCGCAGCTGGCGAGCTTCTCCCAGGTCGAGCAGCAGATCCAGACGAACTCGCATCTGGAAACCGTGTTGCAGAATCAGTGGATCTCGCAGGCGTCCGACTATATCGGCAAGCAGATCATGAGTGCCGATGGCAAGACCACGGGCACGATCAAGGAGGTAACCGTCTATTCGGACGGTGTTATCGCGCAGACCAGTGCCGGCGACAAGATCCTGATCCAGGCCGGTGTGACGATCGCTCCGGCAGGCACGACCATTGATGTGCCGGCCACGTCGAGCGATACTACCAGCAGCGATTCGTCGGGCACGGATTCGACCAGCGGCTCATGAGGAGCCGCTGAACCGGGAGTGAAAATGTCATGAATGAAGCCGATGCATTGGATATCTTCCAGGCGGCGATCTGGACGGTGCTGGTGGCTTCCGGCCCGGCGGTTCTGGCGGCGATGGTCGTCGGCCTGGTGATTGCCCTGATCCAGGCGCTGACCCAGGTGCAGGAGGCGACGCTGACCTTCGTGCCGAAGATCGTGGCGGTCATGGTCACCATCGGCGTCTCGGCTCCGTTCGTCGGCGCACAGATTTCGATTTTCACCAATCTCGTCTTCTCGCGTATCCAGTCCGGGTTCTAAACATCGGATCCGATGGCCGAAACGGCTTTCGGATCATGAGCTTTGCCGGCACAAGCCATGCTCGCGCAAGCTTCGGCTTTTAAATCTCGGTTCCAATAGGGCAGGCGGGTCAGCCGTTTGCCTCCTCTCATGAAGAGACGGAACCGGTCGATGGCACAACCACCCGCAATAGCACTTCCCAAAGCCAATCCCAGCGTGCGTGATATCGGCTTTGCACTCGGTATCATGGTCATCCTGTGCGTGCTGTTCCTGCCGATCCCGCCATTCCTGATCGACCTCGGCCTGGCCTTCTCGATCGCTCTCTCGGTCCTGATCCTCATGGTGGCGCTCTGGATCAAGAAGCCGCTGGAATTCTCGTCTTTCCCGACGATCCTGCTGATCGCCACCATGACGCGTCTGGCGCTCAACATCGCGACCACGCGCGTCATCCTTTCGCATGGTTATGAAGGGCATGATGCCGCCGGTGGCGTCATTGCGGGCTTTTCCAGCCTGGTGATGTCGGGCGATTTCGTCATCGGTCTGATCGTCTTCCTGATCCTCATCACCATCAACTTCATCGTCATCACCAAGGGCGCGACGCGTATCGCGGAAGTCGGCGCTCGCTTCACCCTCGATGCCATCCCCGGCAAGCAGATGGCGATCGACGCCGATCTTTCGGCCGGCCTGATCGATGAAAAGGAGGCGCAGCGCCGTCGCCGCGAGCTGGAAGAGGAAAGCTCCTTCTTTGGCGCGATGGACGGTGCCTCGAAATTCGTGCGCGGCGATGCGGTTGCCGGCCTTCTGATCACCTGCATCAACATCTTCGGCGGCATCATCATCGGCTATTTCCGCCACAGCATGCCGATCGGCCAGGCTGCGGACGTTTTCGTCAAGCTCTCCGTCGGTGACGGTCTGGTGTCGCAGATGCCGGCGCTCATCGTCTCTCTCGCCGCCGGCCTCCTGGTTTCGCGCGGCGGCACGGCCGGCTCGACCGACCAGGCCGTCGTCAATCAGCTGAGCGGCTATCCGCGCGCGCTCGCCGTCTCGGCAGTCCTCATGGGTATCCTGGCGATCATGCCCGGCATGCCCTTCCTGCCCTTCGTTTTCCTCGGCGGCCTGATGGCGACCGGCGCCTGGTTCATCCCGCGCCAGATCGAGGCCGAAAACAAGCTTCGCCGTGATGCCGAGGAGCAAAAGGTGATGCAGACGAAGGAAATGGAAAAGGATTCGGTCAAGTCGGTTCTGAAGACCGCCGAGATCGAACTCGCCCTCGGCAAGATCGTCTCCACCCGCCTGCTCGGCGCGCATCAGGAGCTCGCCTTCCGAGTCGGCAAGATGCGCAAGAAGTTCGCGACGCAATACGGCTTCGTCGTGCCTGAAATCAAGGTGATCGACGACATGGCGATCGCCGACAAATCGTATCAGATCCGCATCCACGGCACGACGATCGCCTCCAACATGCTGCGCGTCGGCGAAGTGCTCGTCGTCACGGGCTCGGGCCGCAAGCCGACCGTGCCGGGAGACGAGATTCGCGAACCCGCTTTCGGCATGCCCGCCGTTTCCGTTCTCGAAGCCTTCACCGAAGATCTGAAGCGCGAAGGTTTCCAGCCGATCGACAACGTGTCCGTCGTGCTCACCCATATGAGCGAAGTCATCCGTAACAACCTGCCGGCACTTCTTTCGTATAAGGACGTGAAGATCCTGATCGAGCGTCTCGATCCCGAATATAAGAAGCTCGCCGACGAGATCTGCTCGTCGCACATGTCCTATTCCGGCCTGCAGGCGGTGCTGAAGCTGCTGCTCGCCGAGCGTGTCTCGATCCGCAACCTGCATCTCATCCTTGAAGCCGTCGCCGAACTCGCGCCGCATGTGCGCAAGACCGAACAGATCGTCGAACATGTGCGCGTCCGCATGGCGCAGCAGCTCTGTGGCGACCTGGCGGACAATGGCGTGCTGCGCGTGCTGCGTCTTGGCAGCAAATGGGACCTGATCTTCCATCAGGCGCTGAAGCGCGACCAGAAGGGCGAAATCGTCGAATTCGACATCGATCCGCGCAGCCTGGAAGAGTTCAGCGAGCAGGCGGGCAAAGTTATCCGTGAATACATGGATCGCGGCATGCCCTTCGTTCTTGTCACGTCGCCGGAAACGCGCTCCTATGTGCGCATGATCATCGAACGCCTGTTCGCGACCCTTCCGGTCCTATCGCATGTGGAACTGGCCAAGGGGATCGAGATCAAGATTCTAGGTTCGATTTCATGATAACAGACCCGCAGGGGACCATTCTGGCGCTGTTCGTCGCCTTCTGCCGCATCGGTGGCTGCATGATGGTTCTTCCGGGATTTTCATCGGGCCGCATCCCGCCGCAGATCAGGCTGCTTCTTTCCGTGGCCCTGTCGCTGGCGATTTTGCCGTTACTATGGAACACGATCTATCCCCAGGTGTCGAGGGGCGACGCGAGCTTCATCGGCCTCATCTTCACCGAAACGGTCATCGGATTGATGTATGGCATGATGGCGCGGATCTATACGCTAGGCCTGCAATTCGCCGGGGCGAGCATATCGATGCTGATCGGCTTCAACGCGCCGGGCGGTGCCGATATCGTCGAGGAGTCGAGCGAGACGTCGCTCACGAGCCTCATCAGCTTTTGCGGGCTGATGATGCTCTTCATCCTCGATTTTCACCATTATATCCTGCAGGCGCTGGTCGATTCCTATTCCGTCGTTCCTCTGGGCGGTCATATCGAGCCGCGTGCCGCTTTGATCTCGATTACGGATACGCTGGAGACCACCTTCTTCATCATGCTGCGGTTGGCGAGCCCCTTCCTGCTCTATGGCCTGATGTTCCAGATTTCGATCGGCTTCATCAACAAGCTGGCGCCGCAGATCCCGATCTATTTCATCTCCACGCCGTATCTGCTGATGGGAGGGCTATTCATGCTCTATCTCAGCATCGCGGCATTGGTCAGTCAGTTTTCCAGTGCGTTTCTCACGGTCTTCAATGGGCACTAGGGCATCATGGCGAAAAGCGGAAGCTCAAGCCGGTGGGCGGCGAGACGATGAGACCCGATTCGGACGCATCCGGGACCGGGCAGTCGGTGGGTAGGTAGGCGATGGCGGAAAAAAAAAGCCGTTCTGAAAAACTGAAGCGCCTGGTCGCGGTGCAGCGCCATCTGGAGCGGATAGCGGAAAACGAGCTTGCCGATACGACCCGCCAGCGCGCCGAAGTCACGGAATCGATGGAGCGGGTCATGGTTGCAATCGGCTCGGTCGATCCCGTGCACATGGCATTCTCGATCCACTATGCCGAGCGCTACGGCCGTCTGATGATCAGAGATCAGCAGCTGGAAAGCATCCAGACGCTCATCCAGATGAAGGTACAGCAGGAGCGCACCAAGGCCGAGCGGCTCGAAGAGCACATGAAGGATGCCCGCGAGATCGAATTGCGCGAGTCGGACGACAATGCCGTCTACGACATCATCGATCAGCGCCTCGCCGCCGCAACGCCAGCCTCCAGCAAGGTTCAAAAACCATAATCGCCGCGATCATGGAACAGGATGCGCATCGTTGGGTTGCCGGCCTGTTCTGAAGTTTTGATTCGGTGCCCTGATTCGATTGCCGCCCCGCGCGGCTTCAGGGTGTTCGATAGCAGAGGGAGACGTGACGTGGCTATTTCGCCTCCGAGTGATTTGGTCCTCGATGTCGTCAAGGCCGCCAATCCGGCCGATGTCGAGGCAGCGCAGACCAAGCTTGCCGCCAACCGGGCCGCCTTTGCCGCCACCAGCCTCGCCGAGAACGGCAACGGCTTCGGCGCGACGGTGGATGCGATGAACAGCGCGGCTACCCAGGCGGGCCTTGCCAATGCCAACACGCATGTGGCCGGGACGAAGGTGCCGCAGCCTTATCGCAAGTTCGAAGCCATGGTGCTGCAGAATTTCGTGAAGAACATGCTGCCGAGCAGTGAGACGCTCTACGGTAAGGGGTCGGCCGGCGAGATCTGGAAAGGCATGATGGCCGAGCAGCTGGGCAATACGCTTGCCAAGAGCGGCGGCGTTGGCATTGCCGAGAAGATGTATCAGGAACAGGTCGACAAGATGCGCAATACCGGCGCCGTCCATGCCGCGACCGATGAAAACGACAAGAAAATGGCTCTGAGCGCGGTTGCCGATTTTCAGCGCAAGACGCTCGCCGCTGCGGATGCCGATAATGACGGCAATGCCAGCATCACCAATCAGAATAATTTGACGTCCCAGAAAGCATGAGCGAGGTAGCAAACATGGAAATGATGTCGCAGGACTATCGGATCAAGTCTGTCCTTGGCCGCCTGGAGATGATTATCGACAATGAGAACAACCGGATCGGCACAGACCCGGAATTCGATCTCAAGGTATCGAACGCGCACAAGAGCCGTTGCCTCTACGAACTGTCGATGCTGTTTCGCGATACCGATCCGGCCGATCTTGCCGCCACCCATATCGGGCAGCTGCACGACCTGAAGAAGAAGCTGGTTCTGAACGCCCGCCGGGTCGAGGCTCACCTTGAGGCCGTGCGCGCCGTCGCCGACATTCTGAAGAATGCCGTGCAGAACGCCGATGCCGACGGCACCTATTCGCAGGAGCAATTCCGCGTCCGTGAGGCCGGATGATCAAGCTCGCTCTCACCGGCCTTTGGGTCTGCGCCGTGACATTGGCCTCGGTCTATTTTTCGGTGCAGGTGGCGACGGCGCCCGCAATCAGTCCTGACGACGCCAAAAGGGCGCAGCAGGAACTGATCAAGGGCGAATCGATCAACGTTCCCGTCATCGCCAACGGTCAGGTGACCGGTTACTTCCTGACGCGCATCTCCTTCATGATGGAGAAGGGCAAGGCGAATGCCCTTCAGATGCCCTTGCCGGAACTGACGACGGATGAGCTTTTTTCGCTGCTGATCGGCAACAAGGTGATCGATATCGCGCACACGCAGAACTTCGATGTTGCCGCCTTTCGCAGCGACCTGAAGAAACGGATGAACGAGCGGCTCGGCGGCGATTATGTCGCCGACGTGCTGATCGAACAGCTCGATTATCTCTCCAAGGAAGAAACCCATGGCGGGGAGAGCATCGGCAAGAAAACGGTCAAGCCGGTCAAGATCGTGCAGGACGCGGCGAAGGATAAGGTGCCGCTGGAATAGTGGTGTCCTGGCTCTGCGTGATACCGCTCTATTCCAAGGCTGCAAGGCCAAGCCCTGGCCGGCGATATATTAACGAATCCTTGATGGTTTCCGATAAATCCCACTTTCCATCCTAACGGAACGTTGGATTTATCTTGTTATAAACACCTCCCAGTGACGCCTCGTAGTCGCCGCATCGATGAACGGTGGGGCGCATGAGCTTGTTATTCCCGGCATCATGCGCATGTGCGATCTCGGGCAGGAGGTTGTTGGATTGAACCAGGTTGCCGATTTTGCCGTCGTTGCGTCGCGCCGCATGATCTTCGATCTGCCGGTCTGCGATCTCGATTGGGATGGTGCCCTGACCTTCGTCAATGAGCTCGCATCCCTGCCGGTCGGCCAGACCTCGATCTCCTTCGTCAACGCCCATAATATGCTTGTCATGCTGCGCGACGACAACTATCGCAATGTTCTCGAGCAAAATCTGGTGCTTCCCGATGGCGTTGGCCTCGATATTGCCTCGCGTGTCGCTCATGGCGAGCCGTTTCCGGCGAACTTGAACGGCACGGATTTCGTGCCCGCACTTTTGACTTTCATGGAGCGGACGAAGCGGATCGGCTTGCTGGGCGGCAAGCGCTCGGTTGTCGAAAATGCGGCGGAGAAATTTCGCCGGCATGCGCCATGGCACGAGTACATTGTCGTTTCCGATGGTTTCTTCGATCCCGCGAGAAGCAGCGCCGTTGCCGCGGAAATCGGCCGGCAGAAGATCGATGTGCTGATCGTCGGCATGGGAACGCCTCTGCAGGAGAAATGGGTCGCCGAGCATGTCGGGCCGCAGCATGCACGATTGGTGCTGACCGTCGGCGCCCTGTTCGATTTCGCGTCCGGAACGGTGTCGCGGGCTCCCAGGCTCGTGCGTGCGATGCGCAGCGAGTGGTTGTTCCGCCTGGCTCTTGAGCCGGGCAGGCTGTGGCGGCGCTATATCCTGGGCGTACCGCTCTTCCTCTATCAGGTCATCAGGCATCAGTTCGGCCGCAAGGAGCGTGTCCTTCGCGCGGAACTGCAACAGCTGCCGCAGCGGCGTATCGCCTCTCCCGATAAACTGGCAAGTTAGAGCAATTTCAGGAAAAATGCCGAGCCGCTCTGGTATTCGCGGGTGCGGCGTTAACTCTTTCTTTGGCATGAAAGTTTAGAGTGGGTTAACCATTGCATTGGTCTCCGACCATGTGCGCGAGATTGCCCGCTATGTTTGAAAGCAAAGCCAAGCCTGGATTTTACCCAGACGATGCGGAAACCTTCGAGGTGTCGCGCGTGCCGGGCGGGCACGTTTCTTCCCGTCGGGGCGAAGATGGCTTGCGTCGCACAGCCCATCTGCGAGCCGCCAATTCCGACGACCCGCGCGATACGGAGCTGCGCGCCATTCTGCGCAGGGCGCTGGACGGCGATCCTTATCCGGTCTCGGGGCGAAGGGAACCGATGGGCGCGGGGCCGTTGGACTATCGGCCCGCCTTGGCGCATATCGAAGGCACACCGCCGTTCCACCACGCGAAGCGCGAACAGATGCGGGAACCGGCATCGGAGCCTGTGCCCGATCTGCTGGAATTCGTGCCCGACCTGCTTGAAGGCGTGACGGAACTTCCCCTACCGATTGCGATCCCCAATCTTGCCGAGCATAGGCATCGCACCGGCCGCTGGTCTCTCGGTATCCGCTCTCTCGGTTTCGTCATTGCAACCGCCTTGGCGGGGGCGGCCATCCCGACGATGCTCGCACCGCCGCCGCTTTATATGTCGCAAGCCGTCCTGCATGTGGAGGGCGGCGGCGGCGGACGGCAGACATTGCTCGATGTCGCGGCGAAACGTGCTGTCGCGCCGTCCGTGCTGTCCGATGTCGTCGCCAGGATGAAGCTCGATCGCGATCCGGAATTTACCGGCAGTCGCGCAGGTGCCCTCGGCGTCGTCGTCGAGCTCCTGTCCGGCAGCGGCAACGCCTCCGATGCGCCCTCGCGCGCCCAGGCGACCCTTCGCAGGGACATTGCCGTCGGCATCGATGGCCAGACAGGTCTGCTGCGCTTGAGCGTGACCAGCGGCGATCCCGCCAGATCGGCCGATATTGCCAATCGCCTGGCGGTCGCCACCCTCTATGATACCGCCGTCGCAAAGGCGGCTGGCACGTCGCTCGGGGTCGAAACGGCAGCCGATCGCAGCCGCAAGGAGTTCGATCGTGCAACGGCGGCCATGGCTGAGTTCAAGGCGCACTATGGCGAGGATAAGATCGCGGCGGCGCTGGCGCTACAGCAGCAGCGCCAGCAATTGGATGGCGAGATAAAGGCGGCCGAGCTGGTCTTGCGCGCGGCCCGGTCTCGCCTTGCCTCGGTCAGGTCGGCCACGCCGGCCTCCGTGCTGAGTGGCGCCTTCTCGGGCGATGTCGCATCCGCCGGGCTCGACGACCTGCGCGGCCGCTATAGTGCCGCCAAGGCCCAGCTTTCCCAGCTTTCGGCGCAGCTCGGCCCGCGCCACCCCCGCTTGCTTGCGCAGCAGGCGACGGCCGACGATCTTGCCGCCAGCATCCGCAGTCAACTGCAGCGGCTTGTCGTCAGCAGCGACGTCGATGTGAAGGCGGCTCTCGAGAAGCAAACGGCCCTTTCGGCCGAGATGACCGCCCTCAGCCAGAAGAACATCGACGTCGACGTCATCCGCCTTGCGCAATTGCAGGATGCCGTGGCCGTCGCCCGGAGCCGCTATGAGGCAGACCAGCAGAATGCTGCCCGGTCAGTGCCGGAAGCCAAACAGCCGCTGACGGTGATTTCGCAAGCCGTCGCATCGGCTCTGCCGCTGGATGATCATCTCGCGAGCAATCAGGCAATCGGTTTCCTGGCCGCCCTTGGCATGGCATTTGGCGCGGTATTCCTGCGCAAGTGGCTGGCCGGTGGCGAAACCGTGGAAGATCATCCGGCCGACGACGGCATCATGCCGGCCATCCCTTCTTTCCATCGGGATGGCGATATGCCGCTTCCGCTTTTGCCCGCTATCGCGCTTGAGCCGTCGTCGACTGTTCCCGAAATCGGAAGCCGGCCCGACGTTACGGATGAATGGGTCCGCATTCAGCGCGAACTTGCGTCGCTGCGTGCCAAGGTCGAGATCTACGCGGTGCGCAGGCATCAGGACCGCGGCTGATCGCCCCATCGTTTTCCCTTGCAATTACCGCTTTCAGACACCATAGGGCGTTAGCAGGCAATTATGTCGGGCCGATGGTCTGTAGATTGCCACCGAATTCATGATCGGGAGACGAGCGTGACGACAGTGATCGACGGGAAGAAGGCGGCGGCTTCGGTGATCGAGGCTGTGAAGGCTGCGGCGGCAGGGCTTGAGGCCGAGGCCAGTGTGAAGACCGGGCTTGCGGTCGTCATCGTCGGCGATGATCCGGCCAGCCACGCCTATGTGAACTCCAAGAGCAAGATGGCCAAGGAATGCGGCTTCAAGTCTATCCAGCACACGCTACCGGCCGAGACGACGCAAGGTGAGCTCGCGGGCCTGGTGGCGTCACTGAACGACGATCCCTCCATTCACGGCATCCTGGTGCAGCTGCCGTTGCCGAAGCACCTGGATTCCGAGGCGATCATCCAGTCGATCCGGCCGGACAAGGATGTCGATGGTCTGCACGTCGTCAACGCCGGCAAACTGGCAACCGGCGATCTCGCAACCGGGCTGATCTCCTGCACACCGGCCGGCGCCATGCTTTTGGTGCGCTCCATCCATGGCGAGGATCTGTCGGGGCTGAATGCCGTGGTCATCGGCCGTTCCAACCTGTTCGGCAAGCCGATGGCGCAATTGCTGCTCAATGCCAATGCGACTGTCACGACGGCGCATTCGCGGACGAAGGATCTCGCATCGGTGGCACGAGGCGCCGATATTCTGGTGGCGGCTGTGGGACGTCCGGAGATGGTCAAGGCGGGCTGGGTGAAGCCCGGCGCGACGGTCATCGATGTCGGCATCAACCGCATCGATGCACCAGAGCGCGGCGAGGGCAAGAGCCGGCTGGTGGGCGATGTCGCCTATGCCGAGGCTTCTGACGTTGCCGCAGCGATCACGCCGGTTCCGGGCGGTGTCGGACCGATGACGATCGCCATGTTGATGGCCAATACTGTCATCGCGGCCCATCGTGCTGCCGGCAGAACGCCGCCGAAGTTTTGAACCAGATCAGTCGGCCGGCGCCACGCCGGTCGAGGAGCGCACGATCAGTTCGGCCTTCCACAATTCCTGCGCCGGAAACGTCTCTGTATGCTTGATTTCGCCGATCAGCCGCTCGGCGATACGCACGCCCGCCGCGCGTAGCGACGAGCGGGTCGTCGTCAGCGGCACGGTGAAGCTTTCCGGCTTCAAAAGCGTCAGCACGTCGTCATGGGCGATGAGCGAGATATCCTCGCCTAGCTTGAGCCCGGCCTGATTGATGGCGCGAACGGCGCCGAGCGCCAGCACGGTACTGGAGCAGAGCACCGCAGTCGGACGCCTATCTTTCTCCATCTGCAGGATGCGCTCCATGACGAGCAGGCCCTGTTCGTCGGTCATCGGCGTGTGGCTGGTGCAATCCTCGTCGAGTGCCAGGCCCCGCTCGGCAAGGGCCGCTTCCATGCCGTTCTTCCGGCGAATGGCGAAGTCGAGATAGATCGGGCCGTTCAACAGGGCAAAGCGCCGATGTCCGAGCTGCAGCAGCAGTTTCGTGGCGTCGTAGAAAGCGGCTTCGTTATCGAGGTCGAGAAAGGGATAGTCCGGCTCGGAGCCGATCGAGCGTCCATGCACGAGAAAAGGCATGGACAGCGTCTTCAGCATTTCCAGGCGCGGATCGTGGCCGCGCATGTAATTGACGAAGAGTGCGTCGACATTGCCGCTGGCCGCCAGCCGTCGCAGCGCGCCAACCTCATCATTCGGATCCGCGGGCGTCAGCACGAAATGGAAGTCGTGCCGCAGGGCCTCTTCGCCGAGGCCGGTCAGGAACTCCGAGAAATGCACGTCCGAGGAGTTGCCGGGTGAGGTCGGCATAACCAAGCCGATCGAGCCAGCCTTGCCGGTCGCAAGTCTTTGCGCCGCCTTGTTGGGTCGATAGCCGGTTTCCCGAACCGCTTTGAGAACACGCTCGCGAGTCTCGCGATTAACCTCCGGATATCCGTTCAATGCCCGGCTGACTGTCGTCTGCGACAGCCCGAGCATTTGCGATAGCTGTTTCAGATTCACGAATTTCGGCTCCTCCAATTCCCGACCGCCCGGCTGTCGGCACAACCTCCTGAATATCGCCAGCATCCAAAGCGCTTTTAATATGTAGCAGGCGATGCGCTGGAGACAAGATAAATAGCAAAATATCGCCGCCTATTTTATGCTGCAACGCGAGATATGCTGTGAATATTAGCCAGAAATTGAAAATCGCTTGACTTTCTCCCGCTCTCAATGGATGAGAGAGGTAGCCAAAGCGCTTTGAGGAATGGGGCGCGCAGCACAAAATTGTGTTTGGGCTCATGGGTTTCGTTATTTGGGAGGACAACCGCATGAAAAAGATGTTTTTGATGACCGTCGCTGCCGCCGCCTTGGTGGCCGGTACGGCGACGGCGGCCGATCTGAAGTTCCAGCCCGGTCAGGACTCCAAGTTCAATTGGAAAAGCTACGACGACTTCAAGTCGGCCCATGCCGACCTGAAGGGCGAGACGCTGACCATCTTCGGTCCGTGGCGCGGCGAGGACGAAGCACTTTTCACCAGCGTCCTCAGCTACTTCACCGAAGCGACCGGCGTGAACGCCAAATATTCGTCCTCGGAAAACTACGAGCAGCAGATCGTCATCGACACGCAGGCCGGTTCGCCGCCGAACGTCGCCATCCTCCCGCAGCCCGGCCTTCTCGCCAACCTCGCCAGCAAGGGTTATCTGACGCCGCTTGGCGATGATCTCGCGAGCTGGGTCAAGACGAACTACGGCGCCGGCGACAGCTGGGTCGGCTACGGCACTTACAAGGGCAAGGACGGCAAGGATGCCTTCTATGCCTTTCCTTACAAGGCCGACCTGAAGTCGCTGGTCTGGTATGTGCCGGAGAATTTCGAGGAAGCCGGCTACAAGGTTCCGACAACGATGGAGGACCTGCTCAAGCTTTCCGACCAGATCGTCAAGGACGGCGGAACGCCCTGGTGCATCGGTCTCGGTTCGGGCGGTGCGACCGGCTGGCCGGCGACCGACTGGGTCGAAGACCTGATGCTACGCATGAACGCGCCGCAGGACTATGATCATTGGGTCGACAACTCGCTGAAGTTCAACGATCCGAAGGTCGTCTCGGTCATCGAGGAATTCGGCAAGTTCGCCAAGAACGCGAAATATGTCGCCGGCGGCGTCGCGGCCGTGGCGTCGACCGACTTCCGCGATAGCCCGAAGGGTCTCTTTACGGTTCCGCCGAAGTGCTACATGCACAAGCAGGCATCCTTCATCCCATCCTTCTTCCCGGAAGGCACCAAGCTCGGCCAGGATGCGGACTTCTTCTACTTCCCGCCCTTCGCCGCGCATCCGGAACTCGGCAAGCCGGTTCTCGGCGCCGGCACGCTGGCCGCCGTTACCAAGGATTCGAAGGCTGCCCGCGCCTTCATCCAGTTCCTGCAGACGCCGATCGCCCAGGAGGTCTGGATGGCGCAGTCCGGCTTCCTGACGCCATACAAGGCCGTCAATACCGCGGCTTACGCCAACGACACGCTGCGCAAGGAAGGCGAGACCCTGACTTCGGCGACCACCTTCCGCTTCGACGGCTCCGACCTGATGCCGGGCAAGATCGGCGCGGGTTCGTTCTGGACCGGCATGGTCGACTTCGTCGGCGGCAAGTCCGCTCAGGATGTTGCCGACGGTGTTCAGAAGTCCTGGGACGCCATCAAGTAAGACATCATAGTCCAGCGCCGCCGGTCAAAGCCGGCGGCGCCAAATAACATAGAACGGCGCGCCTCCATGCGCGGCCGATGCCGGACTCTGGTGGACTCAAGCAGGTAAATTCGGGGAGGGAATGGATGTTTTCGCAGATCGTATCGGCGATTGGCGCCATGATATTCGGCGTTGCCATTTGCGCCGCTTATTTCTGGTTCTCCAACAAGCTCTTGGACTTGATCTTCCCGGCAAGGGAAGGGGACGAGGTCCATCAGGCGGCCGTCAACCTTCGACGCCGCGGTCTCATCCGCCCCTGGCTGTTCCTGGGGCCGGCGCTGTTCCTGCTGGTCGTTTATCTCGTCTATCCCGTCGTCGCGACGTTCATCCTGTCCTTCTATGGACCGGACGGCAGCAAATTCGTCGGCGGCGCCAACTATCTTTGGGCGCTCAACGACACCGAATTCCGCCAGTCGATCTTCAACAACATCCTCTGGCTTGCCGTCGTGCCGGCCGCCTGCACCTTCTTCGGCCTGGTCATCGCCGTCATGACCGACCGCATCTGGTGGGGCAATATTGCCAAGGCGGTCATCTTCATGCCGATGGCGATCTCTTTCGTCGGCGCCTCGGTCATCTGGAAGTTCATCTACGAATATCGTGGCGGCACCGACACGCAGATCGGCCTCCTGAATGCGATCGTCAAGCTTTTCGGCGGCACGCCGGAGGTCTGGATCACCATTCCGTTCTGGAACAATTTCTTCCTGATGGTGATGCTGATCTGGATTCAGACCGGCTTTGCCATGGTCATCCTCTCGGCGGCCCTGCGCGGCATTCCGGAGGAAACCATCGAGGCCGCCGTCATCGACGGTGCCAATGGCTGGCAGATCTTCTGGAAGATCATGGTGCCGCAGGTCTGGGGCACGATCGCCACGGTCTGGACCACCATTACCATCCTCGTCCTCAAGGTTTTCGACATCGTTCTCACAATGACCAACGGCCAGTGGAACACGATGGTGCTCGCCAATTTGATGTTCAACTGGATGTTCCGCGGCGGCGGCGACAGCGGCCGAAGCGCCGTCATCGCGCTGGTCATCATGGTCGCCGTCACGCCGATCATGATCTGGAACATCCGCCGTGCGAACGCAGAAACGAAGGGGCACTGACATGATTGGAAATCTCGGTCGCATCGGTCCTGCCCGCATCTTCGTTCATGCCGCGGTGCTTCTCATCGTCCTCCTCTGGCTGCTGCCGACGCTCGGCATCTTCGTCACGGCGCTGCGCGACAGGGATCAGATCGTCGCCTCCGGCTGGTGGACGGCGTTTGCCGGCTCGTCGCAGACGGCGGCCGTCCGTCTCGACGGCCCGGACAAGGCAAAGCAGGACGGTGCCAATTACGTCATCGCCGGTACGGTTGCCGGTGAAGGCAACAGCGGCAACGGCAGAATCCAGTCCTTCGGCCTGCGCGTGCAGGAGCCGGCCGCTTATAAGGTCGGCTCGCCAGCCGATCTCGGCAATGGCGAGACACTCACAGTCAATGCTGACGGCAGCTATCGCTACCAGAAGGCTGGTCCTTTCGAGGCCGATGGCCGCAGCAAGCGCATCTACTTGACCATCGCCACGCCGCCGCAATTCACCTTCGATAACTATCGTTCCGTTTTGGGCGGCGAGGGCATCGGCCAGTCCTTCATCAATTCGCTGACGGTGACCATCCCGGCGACCGTCATTCCGATCCTGATCGCCGCCTTTGCCGCCTACGCGCTGGCCTGGATGGAGTTTCCCGGACGCGCTATCCTGATCGCGCTCGTGGTCGGTCTCATCGTCGTGCCGCTGCAGATGTCGCTGATCCCGCTCCTGCGCATCTACAACGAGATCGGCCAGATCTTCGGTGTGCCGTCGAAGACCTATCCAGGTATCTGGATGGCGCATACGGCCTTCGGCCTGCCGCTCGCCATCTATCTGCTGCGCAATTATATTTCCGGCCTGCCCAAGGAGATCATCGAATCCGCCCGCGTCGACGGCGCCAGCGATTTCGATATCTTCGTCAAGATCATCCTGCCGCTGTCGTTCCCGGCGCTGGCCTCCTTCGCGATCTTCCAGTTCCTCTGGGTATGGAACGACCTCTTGATCGCGATGGTGTTCCTCGGCACCGACAAGGACCACCTGGTCCTGACGGCCGCTCTCAACGCGCTGCTCGGCTCGCGCGGCGGCAATTGGGAAATCCTGACCGCATCGGCCTTCGTCACCATCATTATTCCGCTCCTCGTCTTCTTCGGTCTGCAGCGCTACCTCGTGCGCGGTCTGCTTGCCGGGTCGGTGAAGGGGGGCTGATCCAAAACACATATTCACACAGGACCCATTCAGCATGAGCATTGCTCTTCAATCGGCTTTAGAAGTTGACAAGGACTGGTGGCGCGGCGCCGTGATCTATCAGATCTATCCGCGCTCCTATCAGGACTCCAACGGTGACGGCATCGGCGATCTCAAGGGCATCGCCGTCCGCCTGCCGCATGTCGCAGCACTCGGTGTCGATGCGATCTGGATTTCGCCGTTCTTCACCTCGCCGATGCGCGATTTCGGCTACGACGTCTCCAATTACGAGGACGTCGACCCGATCTTCGGCTCGCTGGCCGATTTCGATGCGATGGTGATGGAAGCCCATCGTCTCGGCATCAAGGTGATGATCGATCTGGTGCTGTCGCACAGTTCGGACCGTCATCCCTGGTTCGTTGAAAGCCGCTCGAGCAAGAACAATCCCAAGGCCGACTGGTATGTCTGGGCCGATGCCAAACCGGATGGCACGCCGCCCAGCAACTGGCTGTCGATCTTCGGCGGTTCGGCCTGGGCGTGGGATCCGACCCGCATGCAATATTATCTGCACAATTTCCTGACCTCGCAGCCGGATATGAACCTGCACAATCCCGAAGTGCAGGAGCGGTTGCTTGACGTCGTGCGTTTCTGGCTCGACCGCGGTGTCGATGGCTTCCGCCTCGATACGATCAACTTCTACTTCCACGACAAGGAACTGCGCGACAATCCGGCGCTGGAGCCCGCGCGCCGCAATGCCTCCACCGCGCCGGCGGTCAATCCCTATAATTTCCAGGAGCATCTCTACGACAAGAACCGTCCCGAGAACCTGGAATTCCTGAAGCGCTTCCGTGCCGTCCTTGATGAATATCCGGCGATTGCCGCTGTCGGCGAAGTCGGCGACAGCCAGCGCGGCCTCGAGATCGTCGGCGAATATACCTCCGGCGGCGACAAGATGCATATGTGTTACGCCTTTGAATTCCTGTCGCCGGACTCGCTGTCACCGGATCGCGTCGAGGAGGTCATGAAGGATTTTGCGGCGGCCGCTCCGGAAGGCTGGGCCTGCTGGGCCTTCTCCAACCATGACGTCGTGCGCCATATCAGCCGCTGGGGCAATCTGGTCGCCGACCGCGATGCCTTCGCCAAGCTCTATGCGGCGTTGCTGCTGACCCTGCGCGGTTCCGTCTGCCTCTACCAGGGCGAGGAACTGGCACTGACGGAAGCCGATCTCGCCTATCAGGACCTGCAGGATCCCTACGGCATCCAGTTCTGGCCGGAGTTCAAGGGCCGCGATGGCTGCCGCACGCCGATGGTCTGGGACAGCCAGGTTACGCAGGGCGGCTTTTCCACCGTCAAGCCCTGGCTGCCGGTGCCGGTCGAGCACATCCTGCGCGCCGTCAGCGTCCAGCAGGGCGACGAGACGTCGGTGCTGGAGCAGTACCGCCGCTTCCTCGCCTTCCGCAAGCAGCATCCGGCCTTCGCCAAGGGCGAGATCGCGTTCTGGGAGCCGCAGGGCGACGTGCTCGTCTACAGCCGCATGTATGCCGGCGAGACCATTCTCTGCGCCTTCAACATGAGCCCTGTCGAAGCAATGGTGGCTCTGCCTGACGGGAACTGGCAGGCGTTGACGGGACACGGCTTCACCAGCAACAACTACGGCAACAAGATCGATATTCCGGCCTGGGGCGCTTATTTCGCGCGTCTTGCCTGACCTTTGGGAGGAGGGAGCATAATGACGGGACTTGTTCTGAAGGATATCAAGAAATCCTACGGCAGCGTGCATGTGCTGCACGGCATCGATCTGGAGATCAACGAGGGCGAGTTCATCGTCTTCGTTGGCCCGTCCGGCTGCGGCAAGTCCACCTTGCTGCGCATGATCGCAGGGCTGGAAAGCATCACCTCGGGCGATATGATGATTGCCGGGCAGAAGGTGAACGAGGTACCGCCCTCCCGGCGCGGCATCGCCATGGTCTTCCAGTCCTACGCGCTCTATCCGCATATGACCGTCTATGACAACATGGCCTTCGGCATGCGCATTGCCGGCGAAAGCAAGCAGGAGATCGACCGCCGGGTGCGTGCTGCGGCAGCAAGCCTGCAGCTCACGCAGTATCTCGCGCGTCTGCCGAAGGCGCTTTCGGGCGGTCAGCGCCAGCGTGTCGCCATCGGCCGCGCCATCTGCCGCAACCCGAAGGTCTTCCTGTTCGACGAGCCGCTGTCGAACCTCGACGCCGCCCTGCGTGTCGCGACCCGCATCGAGATCGCCAAGCTCAGCGATTCCATGCCCGAGACGACGATGATTTACGTCACACACGACCAGGTGGAGGCCATGACGCTTGCCGATCGCATCGTCGTGCTGTCGGCCGGCCGTGTGGAGCAGGTCGGTGCGCCACTCGAACTCTACGAGCGCCCGGCCAACCTGTTCGTCGCCAAGTTCATCGGCTCGCCGGCCATGAACATCATCCCCGCCACCGTGACCGACGCCGGAGCGACGACGACCGTGACGCTGACCGGCGGCAAGTCGGTGACGCTCGACATGCCGACGGCAGCCTCCGAGAAGGGTAAGACGGCGAGCTTCGGCGTGCGTCCGGAAGACCTGCGTGTCGCCATCGGTGACGACTATCTCTTCGAAGGCGAGGTTTCCATCGTCGAGGCGCTCGGCGAAGTCACGCAGCTCTACATCGAGGGCCTGGTCGATGGCGAGCCGATCATCGTCAAGATCCCCGGTATCGCCGATATCCATCGCGGCCAGAAGATGCGCTTCGCCGCCGACCGGCAGAAGCTGCATCTCTTCGATGCCGAGGGCCATTCCTATCGCAAGTAGGCTCATGGGACGACGCCGGCTCAAGCAAAGGTGAACAATAAAATTCAACTTGGGCTGGCGCGTCCAAACCTTCTGTTAAATACCCGCTGATAGTCTCGTCTTTGTAATATACCCAGGGATTTACTAAGATGGCAGCTTTCGGCAGGGCTAATTCAGGTCAGCATTTCCTCAACAAGGAAGAATCCTTCATGTATGACCGCGAAGTGCGGTTCCGCATGGAAGACACGATGAATGCGGCGCGGCTCGAATACACCGAAAAAGGTGTGATGAACCTTGCGTCCCGCCGTTGCGATATTATCCGCATCTCGCAGAGCAGCGCGGTTCTTGCGATCCTCACCCAGTATAATCTGCCGAAGCAATTCTATCTGGATATTCCCGACGCCCGCATCACCAAGGTCGGGTGTGTGCTCATGAAGGTATTCCCCAACAATACGGTCGAAGTCCGTTTCCTGCGGCTCCTCACGGATAAGGAAATGAACAAGATCTTCGTCTACAGCACCCATCCGGCGCATAAGAACCGCGTGCTCGATATCAGGGGTTGATCAAATCTCGCCGCCGGGAATAGGTGCAAGCAACAATCCCCGCGGCCGGCGGATCAGATTTCCGTTCGCCATTTTCTGAGCGCATCCTCCAGATAATCGATCAGCGGCAGCCTCCCATTTTCCCGCAGCCATTTGTCGACCGACAGGCGAAGCGGGCTCACTGCGATCATCGAAACCAGCCGTAGACCGTCCTGGTCCCTTGTAGGAAACAATTCGCACAAGGCCTGATAGGCGATCTGTTCGAGCTGCAGAGAGTTACCTCGCGAGCGGGCACGCAGGATTTCGCTTTGACGTAAAAGCCTGGCCGTCTCAAGAAGCTGCGGAGCTTCCGCCTCGAGGCGGGCCACAAGTCCCAGGGTTGCTTGATGAACCACCTCGACCGGCCGCCCGGCTGAAGCATTCTCCATGATGCCCACCCGAAGCGCGTCCATGTATCGGCGCTGATGCGCCAGAAGAATCTCATCCTTGCTTTTGAAGTAATAGAAGAAGGTCCGGCGGGAAATACCGGCCGCTGCCGCAATCTCCTCGATCGTTGTCTCCTGATATCCCTTCGCAAGAAAGGATTTCAGCCCGGCTTCCGCTATGCGTTGAAATGTAAGGCGCCGCTTCCGCTCGCGCAGGCCTTCCGGCTTTGGGGGTGCATCTTGCATCAGGCCATTTTGGCATGAGTCGCAATGCCACTCAAATCATGGGCATGCCCTCCGACGCCTCCTCGGAGATCTCAATTACCGGTAAAATAATTCTTTCGCTTCGCCTCCCGATTGCCGCAAAGTAGCCAACATTAATTTTTACACCAAGTGCGATATTTAATGTTGATGCTGTATGTTCATAACCGGGTGCAGGAGCACAAACATCAATGCCAGCCAATGCAATCCCAAATCATGATGGAAATAGGACCTATGGTTCATGTGCCGCCGAAAACCGTCGGAGGCCCGATATCTGGTCGACGGCTCTTCTATTGAGCCTGCTGACGGGCTGCGCCGCCGCGCCACTGGATCGCGCGGGATCCTTGCGGTCCTATGACGGCCTGACCCGGTCGGACGGGCTTGTCGCTCACTCGCTTCTTCGCGTGAGCAGGGATGATGTTCTGGCGGCGAAGACCGTGAGGATCATTCCCACAGCTTTCTCGATGCGGGCTGAAAGCGCCGCGTTCACGCCCGAGCAACGCAACCTCGTCACCAATGCCGTCGACAGAGCGCTTTGCTCCGGATTGGGTGAACGCTTCGTCGTCGTCGGCCTGTCCGAGCCGGCGGATCTGACCGTTCGCGCCGTCGTGACGCAAGTCAAGGCAACGAATGCGACTGTCGTCGGCGTCTCGAAAGTCGCATCCGTGGGCAAGAGCATACTGCTGCCGGGTGTGCCTGTGCCCGTTCCCCGCATACCGATCGGCATGGGCAGCCTGTCCCTTGAGGCGGAAGCTCTCAACCCCCAGGGCGTGCAGAAGGCTGTCATGATCTGGGGACGCGGCGCAAACGCATTCCTTGATTCGGGAACGGTCGCCAGGGAAGGAGATGCCTATAGTCTCGCCGCCAAATTCGGCGGCGATTTCAGCAAGATGCTGGTCAAAGGCAAGACGCCGTTCGGAACAACGCCTTCGATGCCGTCCAGGGCGAAACTGGCGGCACTCGTCGGCCGCGCACCCAAGTATGAAGCCTGCAAAGTATTCGGCAAGTCGCCCGGGGTCGCCGGCTTTATTGGAGGGCGCATTGGATTGCCGCCCAAATGGACGGACAAGGCTCCGGCGAATGCGGAAAAAACCGCGTCGAAAGCTCTCTGAGCAACCCTCGACGCCGTCTTACCGAAATCCGGCGGACAATCTCAGTGGCGGAACAGGACGCTTGCACCCTGATCCGCCGGTCCCGCGGCATGGCGGAACGGAACGAAGAGCTCCCGGCCCATGCCGAATTCATTCTCCGAGAGATCGGCCACGACCGGCTCGCGCTCCGCCATATCGGCGGCATCGACGAGGACTTCCAGCGTGCCGGCGATCGCGTCGATGCGGATGATGTCGCCTTCCCTGATGCGGGCGATCGGGCCGCCGTCGATGGCTTCCGGCGTCACATGGATGGCGGCCGGAACCTTGCCCGATGCGCCGGACATGCGTCCGTCCGTCAAAAGCGCTACGTGGAAACCGCGATCCTGCAGCACGCCGAGCGCCGGTGTCAGCTTGTGCAGTTCCGGCATGCCGTTGGCCTTCGGCCCCTGGAAACGGACAACAGCGACGAAATCGCGGTTCAGCTTGCCGTCTTTGAAGGCCTGCTGCATCTCCAGCTGATCATGGAAGATCACGGCCGGCGCTTCGACGATGTGGCGCTCCGGCTTGACGGCGGAAATCTTGATGACTGCCTTGCCGATATTGCCGCGCAGCATCTTCAGGCCGCCATTGCTCTGGAAAGGCGTGTCGATGCTTGCCAGCACCTTCGGGTCGTGGCTCTTTTCCGGCGCCGGCTCGCGCAGGACATTGCCGTCGGCGCCGAGCTTGACGTCGATGGAGTAACCATTAAGGCCCTGGCCGTAGACGGTGCGCACGTCGTCATGCAGCAGCCCCTTCTTCAGGAGTTCTTTGATGAGGAAGCCCATGCCGCCGGCGGCATGGAAATGGTTCACATCGGCAAGCCCGTTCGGATAGACGCGGGCGAGCAGCGGGATGATGTCGGAAAGCTCTGAAATATCCTGCCAGGTGAGCATGATGCCGGCCGCGCGCGCCATGGCGACGAGGTGCATCGTGTGATTGGTCGAGCCGCCGGTCGCATGCAGGCCGACGACGCCGTTGACGATCGAGCGCTCGTCGATCATCTCGCCGGCCGGCGTGAATTCGTTGCCCATGGCGGTGATGGCGAGCGCGCGCTTGGTCGCCTCGCGCGTCAGGGCTTCACGCAGCGGCGTGCCAGGATTGACGAAGGAGGCGCCCGGCATATGGAAGCCCATGATTTCCATTAGCATCTGGTTGGAATTGGCCGTGCCGTAGAAGGTGCAGGTGCCGGGGCCGTGATAGGATTTCGATTCCGCTTCGAGAAGTTCGGCGCGGCCGACCTTGCCCTCGGCATAGAGCTGGCGCACGCGCGACTTCTCGTCGTTTGGCAGGCCCGAGGTCATCGGTCCAGCCGGAATGAAGACGGCGGGCAGATGGCCGAAGGAAAGGGCGGCGATGACGAGGCCGGGCACGATCTTGTCGCAGACGCCGAGGAAGACGGCCGCGTCGAACATATTGTGCGACAGGCCAACAGCCGCCGACATGGCGATCAGGTCGCGTGAGAAGAGCGAAAGCTCCATGCCCGGCTGGCCCTGCGTGACGCCATCGCACATGGCCGGCACTCCGCCGGCAACCTGCGCGATGCCGCCCGCTTCAGCCGCGGCTTCACGGATGATGGCCGGATAGGTCTCGAAGGGCTGATGCGCCGAGAGCATGTCGTTGTAGGAGGTGATGATCCCGAGATTGGGCACGTGGTCCCCCGCCAGGGCCTCCTTCTCGGAGGGGGAACAGATGGCGAAGCCATGCGCAAGATTGGCGCAGCCGAGCACGGAGCGTTGCGCTCCCTTCGTTGCGGCATTGCGCAGGCGGTCCAGATAGCGCTCGCGCGTCGGCTTCGAGCGCTCGACGATGCGTGCGGTAATCGCTGATATGCGGGCGTCAGCGGCCATGGTCGATCTGCCTCCGTCTGTTCTGCGCGGTGCCCGTAAGACCTGCTTCGATCTATCCTGGTCGAGGGCTTGGCGCGGGTTCATAAGTCAATGCTCTGCCGGCGCACCCTTGCGGGCGCATGGCGCAGCACATGTTGCTGTGTCTTTCAGGGTTCGATGACGAGGCCTGCCGGCCGTATCAAGGAGCCCAATAAATCTCGACCGGAGAAGCGGCCCGGCGCAGCATGGCGCGGATCGGCATCTCGGTTTCCTCGCCTGCTGCCTCCGCCTTGGCAAGGACATCCTTCTTGCCTTCTCCCTCGATATGGAGCACCAGCAATCGGGCATCCTGAAGGCTGGAGAAAGTGAATGTCAGGCGCGGCTCGCCGGCACCTTCCGCTTCCATCGTGATGATGCCGCGCGGGGTGTTCGGATCAAGTGCGGTTGCGAGATTGCTGCCGCCCGGAAAGAAAGAAGCCGTGTGGCCGTCATTGCCCATGCCGAGGATGGCAACATCGAAGGGATGGCCGACGGCATTGGTCTTTTCCGTGGCGATGGCGGCGGCCTCCTCGACGGAGGCCGCGGCCTGATAGAGCGGAAGGAAGCTGGCGGCTGCCGCCTTGTCCTTCAGCAGGTTTTCCTGAACGAGCAGATGGTTCGAGCGTGGATTGTCCGCCGGCACGAACCGTTCGTCGACGAGGGTAACCGTCACCTTGTCCCAGTCGATCGAGCGCGACGACAGCACCTGAAAGAAGGCCTTCGGCGTCGAGCCGCCGGAGACCGCGATGCTTGCGGAGCCGCGCGCGGCGATGCCGGCCGAAAGGGTCTCGGCCACCTTGTCCGCGAGCTTGCCGGCGAGTTCGGCACCATTGGCAAAAGCATGCATGTTCGCTGTCATCGTTATCGTCCCGGATTAGATATCGTCGTGCCAGGTGCGGCCGTCACGCTCGATGAGCGCGATGGCCTGGCTCGGACCCCAGGTGCCGGCCGTATAGCCCTGCACCTGCTGGCTGGCTTCTTCCCAACCCTTGAGGATCGGATCCACCCACTTCCAAGCGGCTTCCACTTCGTCGCGGCGCATGAACAGCGTCTGGTTGGAGCGGATGACGTCCATCAGCAGACGCTCGTAGGCGTCCGGATTGCGGACGTTGAAGGCCGAGGCGAAGCTCATGTCGAGCGAGACGTTGCGCAGGCGCATGCCTCCCGGACCCGGATCCTTGATCATCAGCGACTGCTTGACGCCTTCGTCCGGCTGCAGGCGGATGATGAGCTGGTTGGCAACAATGCGACCGGCGGCCTGATCGAAGATGGTATGCGGGATGTGCTTGAAGGTGATGACGATCTCCGACATGCGGCCGGCAAGGCGCTTGCCGGTGCGGATGTAGAAGGGAACGCCCGCCCAGCGCCAGTTGCCGATCTCGGCCTTGATGGCGACGAAGGTTTCGGTGTTGGAGACGCCGCCTTCCAGCTCGTCGAGATAGCCTTTGACGGGGCCGCCCGCCGAAGCACCGGCGCGATACTGGCCACGAACGGTCGCCTGCTCGACGTTGGACGCGTCGATCGGCTTCAGCGCACGCAGGACCTTCAGCTTCTCGTCGCGAACGGCTTCCGAATCCATGGAGGAGGGGATTTCCATCGCGGTCAAGCAGAGGAGCTGCAGGATATGGTTCTGCACCATGTCGCGCAGGGCGCCGGCCGTGTCGTAGTAGCCGGCGCGGCCTTCGAGACCGACCGATTCCGCCACCGTGATCTGCACATGGTCGATATGGTTGGCGTTCCACAGCGGTTCGTAGAGAGCATTGGCAAAGCGCAGCGCCATCAGGTTCTGCACGGTTTCCTTGCCGAGATAGTGGTCGATGCGGAAGATCTGCTCTTCCTTGAAGACCTTGCCGATCGTGTCGTTCAGCTGCAGGGCGGAAGCGAGGTCGCGGCCGATCGGCTTTTCGACGACGATGCGGGTCTGCTTGGTGATCAGCTTGTGATCGTGGATCTTCTGCGAGATGTCGCCGAAGATGCCCGGAGCGACGGCGAGATAGAAGGCGCGCACGCGCTCCTTGCCTTCGTCGAGAATCTTCTTGAGCTGATCCCAGCCGGCGTCGCTGCGTGCGTCGACGGGCACATAGAACAGGCGAGCCAGGAACTTCTTGACTTCGGCTTCGTCATATTCGCCCTTCTTCAGGTGTTCCTTGAGGGCGGCGTCGGCGAATTTGCGATATTCTTCATTGGAAAGCGCGCTGCGCGAAGCGCCGATAATGCGGGTCGGCTCGGAAAACTGGCCTTCGACCTGGCGGTGATAAAGGGCGGGCAGGAGCTTGCGCTCCGCAAGGTCGCCACTGCCGCCGAAAACGACATAATCAAATGGTTCAACGGGAATGATTTGGCTGCTCATGAGCTATCTCTCAATCGGTCTTGGTTGAGGCCCCTTTTAATCTAATCGATTTAAAAAGGCCAGTGTGCATCGCAAAATTCAGACTCGGTTTTTAGAGCGGATTGCCGGTGGAAGAAATCATCTTCCGGTTTTTAAAACCTGTCGCGCAACGCAAACCACGAGAGCGCCAGGAACAGCAGAGGCGCCCGCATGCGCGCACCGCCGGGGAAGGGCGGAATGTTCAGCTCCTTGAAGAGATGAAGCTCATCCGCATTCCCGAGAACCATTTTCGCATAGAGTTTACCGCAATAGTTTGACAGCATCACCCCATGACCGGAATAGCCGCCGATCGAAGTCACGCCCGGCATGACCTCGCGCACGAAAGGCTGGCGCGGCATGGTGATGCCGACCGAGCCGCCCCAAGCATAATCGATCTTGATATCGCTGAGAGCCGGATAGATTTCCGTAATCTGCCTGCGGATGTGCTGCGTTATGTCGCGCGGATTGTCCGATGTATAGGCTTCGCGCCCGCCGAACAGCAGGCGCCCATCCTTCGATTTGCGGAAATAGCGCACGACGAACCGCGAATCGGCCACGGCCTCGTTGCCGGGAAGAACCTGCGGGAAGCGATCGAGCGGTTGAGTGGCGCCGATAAAGGAGCGGATCGGCATGACGTGACTCGCGGTCACCGGTTCGAGGTTGCCGATATAGCCGTTGCAGGCGATGAGCACCCGGTCGGCCGTGATCGCGCCGCCATCCGTTTCGATGATCGTCTTGCCGCTCGCTTGCCGGAAGGTCTTCGCCTTGGTCATTTCGAAGAGGGAAGCGCCGGCTTCGGCGGCGACGCGTGCAAGTCCGATCAGCAGTTTCAGCGGATGGATATGGCCCGTGCCCATGTCCCGGACGCCGTAGAGATAGAATTGCGAGCCTAGCCGCTCCTGGGTCTCGGCCTGATCCATGAATTTCACATGCGGATAGCCGTAGCGGGTCGCTGCGATCTCCGCATTGTCCATGTAGTCGCGCTTGTAACCGCGCTTGTGCGTGACATTCATCTGGCCGGGCAGGAAATCGATGTCGATGCCGTGCTCGGATGCAAAACCTAGAAGATGGCGCTTGGCGTCCTCGGCCAAGTCGAAGAGGGCTTTCGAGCGTTCGTAGCCGATCTTCTCTTCCATCTCTTCCGGCCACCAGCGCTGGCCGGTGCCGAGCTGGCCGCCGTTGCGGCCGGAGGCACCGTCGCCGAAGCGGTTGGCGTCGATCAGAACGACGTCGACACCGCCCTTGGCGAGGTAATAGGCGGCCTGCAGGCCGGTATAGCCGCCGCCAATGATCGCGACGTCGGCCCGGCGCGAACCGTCGAGCCTTGGATAGCTCGCACGCGGGCCGACGGTTGCCTGGTAGAAGGAAAGGCCCGGCGCAATCGGGCTCTGCCATGTTTCCTGCAGCGTCATGGGCAGCTCCCCTCACACGTTGAGCAGAAGGAATTCCCGCTCCCACGGGCTGATCACCTGCATGAAGGTTTCGAATTCGCCGCGCTTGACGCCGGCATAGATGTCGATGAAGTCCTTGCCGAGGACCTCCTCGAAGGCCGGCTCGTCTTCCAGGAGCGCAATGGCTTCGAGAAGCCCGCGCGGCAGGTCGATGGAGCCTTCATTGGCCGAATCCTCGGTCGGCGCCGTCGGCTCCACCTTTTTCATGATGCCGAGCAGGCCGGAGGCGAGCGAGGCGGCGAGCGCCAGATAGGGGTTGGCGTCGGAGCTCGGCAGCCTGTTTTCGACGCGCCGTGCCTGCGGATCGGAAACCGGCACGCGGAAGGCCGTGGTGCGGTTGTCGTAGCCCCAGGCATTGTTGACCGGACAGGACATGTTCGGCGCCAGCCGGCGATAGGAATTCACGTAGGGCGCGAGCATGGCGAGCGCATTCGGAACGTAGCGCTGCATGCCGCCGATGAAATGAAAGAACTCCTGCGAAGGGCTGCCATCCGGATTGGTGAAGACATTCTTGCCGGTATCGATGTTCACGACCGACTGATGGATATGCATCGCGGAGCCTGCCTGGCTCTGCATCGGCTTGGCCATGAAGGTCGCGTAGATGCCGTGCTTCAGCGCCGCCTCGCGAATGGTGCGCTTGAACATGAATACCTGGTCGGCAAGTTCGATCGGGTCGCCATGGCGCAGGTTGATCTCGAGCTGCGCCGGCCCCTCTTCATGGATCAGCGTATCGATCTCGAGACCCTGCTTCTCCGAGAAATGGTAGATATCGTCGATCAGTTCGTCGAACTCGTTGATGCCGGCAATCGAATAGCCCTGTCCGCCGAGGATCGAGCGGCCGGAGCGGCCCTTCGGGGGATGCAGCGGATAGTCCGGATCATCATTCTTGGCGACGAGATAGAATTCGATCTCGGGCGCGACCACCGGCTTCCACCCGCGCTCGCGGTAGAGGCCCATGATCCGCTTTAAGAGATTGCGCGGCGTGTAGGACACCGCGTGCCCTTCGGAATTGACGATATCGCAGATCACCTGCGCCGTCGGATCGCTCTCCCAGGGCACGACAGAAAGCGTCGAAAGATCGGGCACCAGCTTCAGGTCGCTGTCGCGCGGCTCATAGCGGAAGCTCTCCGTCTCCTCCGGATATTCGCCGGAAATCGTATGCCGATAGATCGCCGAGGGCAGTGCCAGCGACGTATTGGAGGTGAATTTCGAAGTCGGCATCATCTTGCCGCGCGGTACGCCCGCAAGGTCCGGCGTGATGCATTCTATGTCCTCGATCCCGCGTGCCCGCAGCCATTGAGCTGCCTCTTTCCAATTTGCCACGCCGCGTGCCGATCTCAGACTGGGAGGAACCGTAGGGATTTTCGAGACAGGCACGGAAGCTTTCAGCGGGGTCTTTCTCGCGGGCATAAAACACCGTATTTGCGTTTGTCGGAGACTGCATCATAACCGCAGTTTGCCAATTGGCGAGGGGGAAACCGCTCGGACTTTCGCCGTATGATGGAAAAGGAAACGAGAGAGCGCGGCGAAGAATGAAGGGCTGAAGCGTGGTTGGCAGATATGATGTGATCGTCCTCGGTGCGGGCGCGGCGGGCATGATGTGCGCCATCCGGGCCGGCCAGCGCGGGCGCTCCGTCGTCGTGCTCGATCATGCCGGCGCACCCGGCGAAAAGATCCGCATTTCCGGCGGCGGTCGCTGCAACTTCACCAATATCAATGCCGGTCCGAGGAACTTCCTGTCCGCCAATCCGCATTTCGCCAAATCGGCGTTGGCGCGCTTCACGCCGAGGGATTTCCTGGCCATGGTCGAGCGCCACGGCATTGCCTGGCATGAGAAAACGCTCGGCCAGCTCTTCTGCGATAACAGCGCCAAGGACGTCATCCGCATGTTGACGGACGAGATGCGGGCGGCTGGCGCGCAGCTCCGGTTGCGAACCGAGATCGGCGGCATCGAGCAAACAGCTGGCGGCTATCGCATCAGCACGTCCGAAGGCGTTCTCGAAGCGTCCTCGCTGGTCATCGCGACGGGCGGCAAGTCGATCCCCAAAATGGGGGCTACCGGCTTTGCCTATCGCATCGCCGAGCAATTCGGATTGCCCGTTGTCGAGACCCGGCCGGGCCTCGTGCCGATGACGCTCGATCCGCAATTGCTTCAGCACCTGGCGCCGCTGTCGGGCATTGCCGCGCCCGCCGAAATCCGCCACGGCAAGACAGCGTTCCGCGAGGCTCTTCTCTTCACCCATCGCGGCCTCAGCGGCCCCGCCATTCTGCAGATTTCCTCCTATTGGCGGGAAGGTGAGGACATTACCGTCGTGATCGAGCCCGATATCGACTTATTCGAGCTTCTCAAGAAGGCCAAGCAGGTGAATGGCAGGCAATCCGCGCAGACGGCCCTTGCCGAAATCCTGCCAAAACGGCTGGCGCAGCATTTCGTCGAGAGCGAAGGCATATCGGGCAATATGGCCGATCAATCCGACAAGCGCCTACAGCAGCTCGCATCATCAATCCAGTCCTGGTCGGTCAAGCCGTCGGGGTCTGAAGGCTATCGCACGGCGGAGGTGACGCTGGGCGGCATCGATACGGACTGCCTCGATTCGCGGACGATGCAGGTGAAAACCGTCCCCGGCCTCTTCTTCATCGGCGAATGCGTCGATGTGACGGGTTGGCTCGGCGGTTATAATTTCCAATGGGCCTGGGCCTCCGGCCATGTCGCTGGCGAGGCGGCGTGAATCGACCTTGCCAACAGGCCGCGAAACAGGCAAAGAGCATCTCCAACGCGAAGATACTCGATGGAGACAATCATGACGTTTAAGGCCCTGCTATTCCGCGGCGCAGTTCTTTCAGGCATCGTTGCGGCCATGACGATGTCGCTCAGCATGCTTGCCGTCACGGCATCGAGTGCCAGCGCTGCTTCCGCGCAATGTAAGAAGCTGGATCCGAACGGCCAGGATGCGGGTGGTGATACGAATTTCGCCCTTGCGATCCGCGACAAGAAGGGCGACGTCGTCAAGAAGATGCTGGCTTGCGGCGCCAAGCTGGACATGAAGACGACGGAGGGCTGGTATCCGCTGCATACCGCCGCCTATTACGGTCCCGCCGACATGATCGATCTTCTGGTTTCCAAGGGCGCCGACGTCAATGCGCGCGGCGATTACGATGGCTGGACGCCGTTGCACATGGCGAGCCAGCAGGATGATCCGGCTCTCGTCAAGGCCTTGCTGAAGGATGGCGCCGACAAGACTATCAAGTCCGCCTCCGGCAAGACCGCAGCCGAAATGGCGACCGATCCCGCCATCGCGGCATTGCTGAAGTAACGCGCGCGCCGGCCGCACGATATCGGGTCGGTAACCGATGCGTGCGACGCCCGCGACGAACCTCTGGTTTTAGCGTTTTCTTTTCCTACATTTATATTCTCTACATTGCCTGTTGCGGAAACGGCGTTTTGGCGGTTATCGTGTCAGTGCGGAAATGGGAATATACTCATGAACAGAACAAAGCGTCGCGCTCGCGCCATTGCAATCGCTCAGACCCAAGACAATGCCAAGCTCCTGGCGGCAAGGCTTCTGATGTTGGCGACCGGCGTGACAGCCGCCTGCATCGCCTACCTCGCGGTACGCGGCTTCTGATCCGTTAGCTGCTTCGTTATTCTTGGCCGTCGCCGGAACGACGGCCTATGCTCGCGCACAAATATAGGTTTTACCATCCGCTTTTCAGCGTTTGATTGTGTGTTGCGAGCCCACACAACGCCCTTATCTGAAAATTAATTAATCAGACCGACAATTCCCGACGATTTCATGGGGCGCTCTACTGCATGATAGAGCCGAAGCAATGATTGCTTCCCGACATTATACTCGGTAGCCCCGCCTGCGGATATTTCAAGAACGATGGTTATACATCCGGTCAGCGCCGAGGTGGCGTCGACGGGGGAGCGGCATGTGAGAGGTCTGAGCCACTATGTTCATTGATAAGATATTGTCGCGTTTCAAGATCAAGACGAAGGTCCTCATATTCGTCCTGCCGTTCGTCATCAGCATTTCCGCCGTTGGCCTCACCGGGCTTTACGCGTCGGGACTGCTCCAGGGGCGCATGGAGATTTCCAACAGCGTGTTGCAGTCGCTGACCGGCTTCAAGAATCTCTACGGCTCCATGGACGACTTCCTGCGCATCACCAATACGCAGCAGCGCGACAAACTCTACCAGGATATCAAGTCGCAGCAGGGCGTGTTGAATACCACTCTCGGCCAGCTCGGTGCGGATGCGGATGGCCGTGACAATCTGACCGAAGCCACCGCCAAGACCGCTGATATGGCAAATCTCGTCGGCCGGCTATGGACGCTGCATGAGCAGGAAGTCTCGCTGCGCAAGACGATCGACGATGCGCAGAGGGCATTGATCAGTGCCCGCTTCAACGTCAATTTCAACAGCCAGCAGCTGGAAGACCGGATGCGCCAGGACCAGGCGGACGCGACCTCCACGCTGCGTTCCGCCGACCGTCTGCTGAAGGGCGGCGATATGCTGGCCTCCGTTGCCGAAGACTTCAACAAGGCGGCGACGTCGGCCGACAAGGTCAAACTCCTGAAGGACCGGCTGCCGGACCTGAACAAGGCACAGCGCTCCATCGATCTTGCCTTGCCGCAGAACCAGAAGAGCGTGGTTCAGTCGCTGGTGAGCACGATCAAGGAACTTGCTGCTTTCACGGAAAGCACCGATGTGCCGACAGACGACACCATCGCGGGCATCAGCCGGCTGCTGTCGCGCTTCCGTCAGACTTCGACCTATACGCAGCTGGCGGCAACGCAGATGATGCGCCAGGCCACCACGACCTTCGTATCGCTCGACGCCCGCGTCGCGCAGACCAATTCGGTCCTGCAGGACACGCGCCGCCTCGAGGACTCGGTCTATTCGCTGCAGCTCGTTCTGGCGGATTTCAACGCCAACACGAATAAAGACAATCTCGTCCGCCTGCGCCAGGAAATCTCCAAGCTCGGCGGCGATATCGATACGCTGAACCAGAGCGCCAAGAGCATGGATTTCGCCAGCGACATCGATGCAGCCATTCGCCCGGCGATCAAGTCTATGGACGAAGCCAGCGGCAAGCTGGTCGACACCATCACGCGGCGCATCGGCGAATATGCGAGCGCCCGCCAGCAGCTCGATCAGGTCTGGAGCCAGCTCACCGCCTTCGCCGAAACGCAGAAGCAGAGCGCGGGCACCGAACGCAATCAGGCGAATTACATTTCCATCCTGGCAACCGCCCTCGGCATCATCCTTTCGGTTGCCGGCGGCATCGCGCTCGTCCTGACGCTGCAGCGCCCGATCGGCCAGATCACCGCCGCCATGCGCCGCATCGCCGACGGCATGCTGGAGACCGCGATTTCCGGTGAGCAGCGCCGCGACGAAATCGGCGACATGGCCCGGGCGCTTGGCATCTTCAAGGACAATGCCATCTCGAAGATCCGCATCGAGGAGCAGAGCGACGAGGAGCGTACCGCCGCGGAACACGAGCGCCAGCGCAACGACGCCGAGAAGCGCGAGCTCGACCGCCAGATCGACTACGCCGTCAGCGAGCTTGCGGCGGGCCTCGGCCGCCTCGCCCAGGGCGATATCTCCTCGGCCATCGAAACGCCCTTCATCGGCCGTCTCGAACAGCTCCGTCAGGACTTCAACAGCTCGCTCTCGCGTCTGCAGGAAACGCTGAGCCAGGTGCGCGACAATGTCGAGATGATCCAGAGCAACGGCAACCAGATGGCCGCTTCCGCCGAGGATCTGTCAAAGCGTACAGAGCAGCAGGCTGCCTCGCTGGAGCAGACCGCCGCCGCCGTCGACCAAATCACCAACACGGTCCGCTCCTCCGCCGAGCGCGCCAAGGATGCGGATGCGATCGTGCGCGAGGCCAAGCGCAGCGCCGATGACAGCTCCGTCGTCGTCGGCAACGCCATCGATGCGATGTCTCGCATCGAGGACGCTTCACGCCGGATCGAGCAGATCATCGGCGTCATCGACGAGATCGCCTTTCAGACCAACCTTCTGGCGCTCAATGCCGGCATCGAAGCCGCCCGCGCTGGCGACGCCGGCAAAGGTTTCGCCGTTGTCGCCATGGAAGTGCGCGAGCTGGCACAGCGCTCAGCCGCTGCCGCCAAGGAAATCAAGGGGCTGATCAACAAGTCAACCGAAGAGGTCGCCTCCGGTTCGCAGTTCGTGCAGGAGGCCGGTTCGGTGCTCGCGCAGATCAGCAGCCAGATCGTGACGATCAGCCAGCATGTGGAAATGATCGCCCATGCCAGCCACGATCAGGCAAGCGCCCTGCAGGAGGTCAATTCCTCGGTCAATCACATGGACCAGATGACGCAGCAGAATGCCGGCATGGTGGAGGAAACCACGGCAGCAAGCCGCGAGCTGGCCTCCGAAGCCGACGCCCTGCTGCACCTGATCCAGCAGTTCAAGATCGAGGCCGGATACAGCGTCGGCTATATTCGGGAGCAGGCAGCCTGACCGCTGCAACTGTTGCCATCACGGGCGGATCGGCCAATTTTCGGCCGGTCCGCCTTTTCTATTGGTTTGTGACGGGCGCTTAAAGTGGCAATCATCCGTTCGATCCACAGGAAGAGGCGCGGCGTCTCGCGCCCGTAGTCGAGGTAGAAGAGATCCTCCTTCCGGCGCCATTGCTCTTCGCGTGCCCGGCTTTGTATTTCGATGGCCTTGGCCAAAGCGATGCTGTCAAGCATGAGATGTCTCCATGGATTTGAGCATCTCCTTAACTACACATGAGAATTTGCTTCATAAAGAGCCGTTTTCACCCTATGTTTTTCAATTATGAAAAACACCACATGGGATTCCTATCAGCTCTTTCTCGATGTTGCCCGCGGCGGCGGACTGACGGGAGCGGTCGCTTCGAGCGGCCTCAGCCCCGCAACGATCGGCCGGCGGATGCTGGAGTTGGAGGGGAAGATCGGCCGGCCGCTCTTCGAACGCAGCCAGGCCGGCTACACGCTGACCGGCGATGGTCGGGCGCTGTTCGATCAGCTGCTGGAGATGGAGGCCGCCGCCCGCAAGGTCGACAGCTGGCAGCGTGATGCTCAGGGCATGTCCGTCGTCCGCATCGCCGCCGGCACATGGGTCGGCTGGCTGCTCAGTCAGAACATGCCGACGATCTGTTCGGAGCGGGACGGATTCCGCATCGATCTGCATCTCGGCGAACGCCGCGCCAGCCTTGCCCATCGCGAAAGCGATATCGGCATCCGCGCCTTCGAGCCGGAGGAGGCCAATCTCGCCGCCATCAAGATCGGTGACGTCGCCTATGCCGCCTATCAGGCCCGCAATATGCGCTTTGCCGGCCCGCAGCGCTGGATTGCGGTGGCGGAGGAGGCGGCGGTGTCGGCCTATCTGCGCTGGCCCTATCAAAACAGGCGGGAGGAGATCGCCTTCACGGTCAGCCGCCCGCGCTCGCTTCATGATCTCGTACTTGCGGGGTCGGGTATTGCGGTTCTACCCTGCTTCGTCGGTGATCAGGAGCCGAGGCTGGAGCGGGTTGGCGAAGAAATCCCGTCTCTCCGTCACCGGCAATGGATCGTCATTAACAATGCCGACCGCCATCGCAGGGAAATCCGCACCGTGGTCGACCGGATGGCCAAGCTCTTGAAAAGTCATGCTGAGCTGTTTGCAGGCAAGCGCCCGACCTATGCGTGACGGCCCGCCTCGACCTCCGCTTTCCCGTGCCCGGACGTGCCTTGCGGACGATGGACGGCAAAAAGGCGAAAGAGTGTAAGCTCACGCTTTTCCCCTTGTCGCCTTCTGATTTCCTTTCTAGTCTAACGGGAAAAACAGAGGGTTGGGTGTCGCCTGGATGCCCTTGAACAAAACAGGAGAGACTATGAAGTCCATGTTCGCACGGCTTGCAGCAACGGCGTTCGCGGTCGTTTCGCTGGCAACGGTCGCTCAGGCGGAAGACAAAGTCGTCAATATCTACAACTGGTCGGATTACATAGATAATTCGATCCTCGCGGATTTCACTAAGGAAACCGGCATCAAGGTCGTCTACGACACCTTCGATCAGAACGAGACCTTGGAAACCAAGCTGCTTGCCGGCAAGACAGGCTACGACATCGTCGTGCCGACGGCCTACTTCCTGCAGCGCCAGATCAAGGCCGGCGTCTTCCAGAAGCTCGACAAGTCCAAACTGCCTAATATCTCCAACATGTGGGATACGGTGCAGCAGCGCATCGCCACCTACGACCCCGGCAACCAGTACGCCATCGACTATATGTGGGGCACGAGCGGCGTCGGCTACAATGTCGACAAGGTGAAGCAGATCCTCGGCACCGACGAGGCGCCCGACATCGACGTGATCTTCGATCCCAAACTTGCCGCCAAGTTCAAGGATTGCGGCATCTATGTGCTGGACTCTCCGACCGACGTTATTCCGGCAGCCTTGCGCTATCTGGGTCTCGATCCGAATTCGACCAAGCAGGAAGACTTCAAGAAGGCCGAAGCGCTTTTGACCTCGATCCGGCCCTTCGTGCGCAAGTTTCACTCTTCCGAATATATCAACGCGCTCGCCAACGGCGATATCTGCCTGGCGTTTGGCTATTCCGGCGATGTGCTGCAGGCACGCAACCGCGCTACGGAGGCCAAGAACGGCGTGAATATCAGCTATGCAATCCCCAAGAAGGGTGCGCAGATGTGGTTCGACGTCATGGCGATCCCCGCGGATGCGCCGCATGTCGAAGAGGCGCATATCTTCCTCGACTATATCATGAAGCCGGAAGTCATCGCCAAGGCCAGCAACTTCACCGCCTATGCCAACGGCAACAAGGCATCGCAGCAGTTCGTGAGCAAGGACGTGCTGGAAGATCCGTCCGTTTATCCGACCGACGCGGTTCGCGAGAAACTGTACACGCTGACCCCTTGGGACTCTAAAACGCAGCGCGTGGCGACGCGCTTGTGGACAAAGGTCACGACAGGCCAATAAATCGAAGCGGCCCGGACGGCAACGTCCGGGCCTTTTCTTATAAGACAAAAATGATGAGCGTGCCGGGGTGGGGAAGAGCCGGCGCCAACGCATTTTCAGGAAAAGTGCGCAGCGGTTTTCCGTCCGGAATGCGGAAATACTTTAGGAAAGCCCGCCCGGCATTCATTTGGGGATAAATATGAAGTCACTCGGTAATATCCGGCGTTCCTTTGCTCCATGGATCGACCCTTCGGCAAAGCCATATATTTCCTTCAAGAACGTGACCAAGAAGTTCGGTGATTTCATCGCCGTCGATAATCTCTCCCTGAATATCTACAACCGTGAATTTTTTGCTCTTTTGGGCGCCTCCGGCTGCGGCAAGTCCACGCTGCTGCGCATGCTCGCTGGCTTCGAGCAGCCGACGACGGGCGAGATCGTACTCGACGGTCAAGATCTTGCCGGCACGCCGCCCTATCGCCGCCCCGTCAACATGATGTTCCAGTCCTATGCGCTTTTTCCGCATATGTCGGTGGAGAAGAACATAGCCTTCGGCCTTAGGCAGGACGGCATGCCGAAGGCCGAGATCGACGATCGCGTCGCGCAGATGCTGAAGCTCGTCAAGCTGGAGCAATTCGCCAAGCGCAAGCCCAACCAGCTGTCCGGCGGCCAGCGCCAGCGCGTGGCCTTGGCCCGCTCGCTTGCCAAGCGCCCGAAGGTGCTGCTGCTCGACGAACCGCTCGGCGCGCTCGACAAGAAGCTGCGCGAAGAGACCCAGTTCGAACTGATGGATCTGCAGCAGAGCCTGGGGTTGACCTTCGTCGTCGTGACCCACGATCAGGAAGAAGCAATGACCATGGCCGACCGCATCGCGGTCATGAGCCATGGCAAGGTGGTGCAGGTGGCAACCCCCGCCGAGATCTACGAGGCGCCCAATTGCCGCTTCGTCGCCGACTTCATCGGTGATGTGAACATCCTCGACGGCAACGTCACCTCGGCGCAATCAGGCATCGTCGAGATATCGGTCGATTCGGGCTTTGCGGTGCGCACCGCCGCCGGCGATATGCCGTCGGCCGGAAGCCGCGCCAGCCTCGCCATTCGTCCGGAAAAGCTTCGGGTGTCGCCGCGCCCGCCCGCCAACGCATCCCTCAATGCCGCCGAAGGCGAGATATGGGATATCGCCTATCTCGGCGACATGACAGTTTTCCACGTCAAGCTGAAGAACGGGCAAGTGGTCAAGGCCTCGTCACTGAACGCCGTGCGCGCAGTGGAAGAGCCTTTCGCCTACGACCAGAACGTCTGGGTCTCCTTCGACGAAAATGCCGGCGTCTTGCTGAAGGATTGATCATGAGAGCGCTCGGTTCCCTAATCTATCAGCGCCTCGTCATCGTCGTTCCCTATGCCTGGTTGCTGATCTTTTTCCTTGCGCCCTTCCTCATCGTCTTCCGCATCTCGCTGTCGACGAAGGCGCTGTCGGTTCCGCCCTATGATCCATCGTTTGCCTGGAGCGACAGCTTCGGCGACTGGTGGGACAAGCTGCAGACCATGTCGTTCGACAACTACCTATGGCTGACCGGCGATCCGCTCTACATGAATGCCTACATTCAGAGCCTTCAGATCGCCGGCATTTCGACGCTGTTGACGCTGATCATTGCCTATCCCATCGCCTATGGCATGGCGCAGGCGCCGCGCACGCTTCGGCCGACACTTCTGATGCTGGTCATCCTGCCCTTCTGGACGAGCTTCCTGATCCGCGTCTATTCCTGGATGTCGATCCTCAGCACGACGGGTCTCCTGAACCAGCTGCTGATGGGTCTCGGCATCATCCACCAGCCGCTTGTCATCCTCAACACCAACACCGCCGTCTATATCGGCATGGTCTATTCCTATCTGCCCTTCATGATTTTGCCGCTCTATGCCGCGCTGGAGAAGATGGACGGCACGTTGATCGAGGCGGCGCAGGATCTCGGCTGCGCGCCGATCGGTGCTTTCTGGCGCGTCACCTTTCCGCTCTCGCTTCCCGGTGTTGTCGCCGGCTGCATGCTGGTCTTCATCCCCGCCGTCGGCGAGTTCGTCATTCCCGACCTACTCGGTGGCTCCGAGACCCTGATGATCGGCAAGGTGCTCTGGACGGAATTCTACAGCAATACCGACTGGCCGCTGGCCTCGGCGGTGGCGACCATCCTGCTTCTGGTGCTGGTGGTGCCCATCGTCTTCTTCCAGCATTTCCAGGCCAAGGCCGACGAGAAGGGGAGATAATAAATGATCCGCTGGTCCCGCTTCAACATCGTCTCCGTCACGCTCGGCCTCGCCTTCCTCTACCTGCCGATCCTGCTGCTGGTCATCTATTCCTTCAACAGCTCCCGGCTGGTCACGGTCTGGGGCGGCTTCTCGACGCAATGGTACGTGCATCTCTTCAGCAACGACACCATGCTGAATGCCGCCTGGCTGACGGTGCGCATCGCGCTCCTGTCGGCAACGATTGCCACCGTGCTCGGCACCTTCGCGGCGATCACGCTGGTGCGCTATACGCGCTTCCGCGGCCGCATTCTGTTTTCCGGCATGATCTATGCGCCGCTGGTCATGCCCGATGTCATCACCGGCTTGTCGCTGCTGCTGCTCTTCGTCACATCTGGTGTCGATCGCGGCTTCTGGACGATCGTCATGGCGCATACGACGCTGACCATGTGCTTCGTCGCCGTCGTCGTGCAGTCGCGCCTGCTGACTTTCGATCGATCGATCGAGGAGGCGGCGCTGGATCTGGGCGCGCCGCCGGTGCGCACCTTCTTCGAGGTAACGCTACCGATCATCGCTCCGGCCGTCTTTTCGGGCTGGGTGCTGGCCTTGACGCTCTCGCTCGATGATCTGGTGATCGCGACCTTCGCATCCGGTGCCGGCGCCAAGACGTTGCCGATGTTGATCTATAGCCAGGTCAAGCTCGGTGTCACGCCTGAGATCAACGCCATCTGCACCATCCTGATTGGTGTCGTCGCCGTCGGCGTCATCTGCGCCTCCATCGTCACGAAGCGCCGTGAAGTGCAGCGTCAGAGGGACGAGCAGGCAGCCGCCGCTGCCTGAGGCGCGACGGTCGAAAAACAATCCTGGAGATTATTGCTGCTGCAGCGGCTGTGCCGGCTTCTGCAGCAGCGTCGCAACCGGAGACACGACCGGGTTTGGCCAGCTGCCTCCGATGAAGAAAGGCAGCATCGGCAATTCGTCCGCGTCCGAGGGCGATGTCGCTTCGATCGCGCCAGAAAGTGCCAGGCCATTGGTGCGGAAGGGAACGACACCGTTGAACGAGATCGTTTCATTGCGACCGGCGATCGAGGCATTCTTCACTTCAGCGGATCCCTTCGCAAAGCTTGCGTCGACATTGATGCTGTCGAAGTCGAAGGATGCGTCGGCGATGTCGCTCATCCGGAAAAAGGTTTTTTCGGCTGCAAGCGTCCGGAAGTCGGAAATGTCGAATTCGCGGAACGTGCCCGCCGACGAACTGAAATGCAGCGTGCCGGCCACATCGCTGAGCGTTGCAACCCAGATCGGCTTGGAGGTGCTGAGTGAGAGATCCAGCGAGCCCGACGACGGCATCGGCAGCGGGCCTATCAGCTTCAGGCGGGTGAAGAGACCGCCGAAATCCGCGTTTCGGATTGAAATCTGCAATTTGCCGCCGCCGTCGAAGTCTCCAGGGGCGACCTCCAGATGCGCGGTCAGCGAACCGCTCTCGAAGCCGCTGTCGCCGATATCGAACTTCGCCTTGCCGCCTGCCACCAGCAGGCTGGCACCGATATTTTCGAACTGGAAGGGACCGAGCGCCGCCTTGTTCGACGACAGGCGCATGTCGAGGTCGAGTCGCTGCAGCGGATTGCCGTTGAGCAACGCATCAATGGCGGTCTCGGCGGCAAGGCGCATGGAGAAGGCGGCCAGGAACGGATTGAGGTTCATCTGGTCGAAGGCGAGCGTGCCGGAAATCTTCGGCTTGCCTGCCGTCGTATAATTCAGATCCATGATGCCTGACGCCGTGGAATCATTGACCTTGAAACTGAGATTGTTGAAGCGCAGGCCTTTTTCGATCGCGGCAATATCGGCGCTGAGCGAAACATTCTTGAGGGCATCGGCGGCCGGCAGGTGTTGTCCGCTCCAGGCCAGGAACGAGGGCACATTCGGGACGCTGAGCTCCAGATTGCCCGCAAAGGCTGAAAAGTCAGACAGGCTCGTGACGCCGGAATAGGTCCCGCTGATCAGCGACGAGGCGAAGCTCGTCCTCGCGTCGACATTCTTGCCGGCGAAGAACAGCAGCGGCTGCGAGGAATCGAAATTAAGCTTGATGTCCTGGCCGTTGAAGCGCGCGAGGATGACGGCGGCCATCGCCTGCGAGAGCCGCGGCCATGAAATGTCGGCATTGACGCCATTCAGCCTATAGATGTTGCCGCTGCGCGCGTCGGTCATTTCGACGCTGCCATCCTCGATGGTCAGCATGCCGATGGCTGCATCCTGGTCCTTCCGCATCGATATGCCCTGGCCGGAAGAAGCTTCCGCCTGGGCGATCGCCTTGGAAAGACGTCCTTCATTCGTCCAATCGATCAGGCCGTTATCGTCACGGCGGATATAGAGGATCGGGCGCAGGAAATGAAATTCATGAAAGCGCGCATGGCCGCGAATGGCCGACCAGAGCGAGAAATCAGCGGAAAGACTGTCGACATGCCCCAGAACCTTGCCGTTTCGCGTCGGCTCGCGGATGGTCACGCCGTTGAGCGTGACGCGCGCCGTCGGCCAGAATTCCAGCGTCGGATCGCCGTCGATCTGGGCCCGGTATCCCGTCCATTCCGACAGCGCCTTCTCTATGCCGGAACGCACCAGCCCGCTGGAAATCAGGAAAGGCGCGGTCGCTCTGAAGACAGCGAACACAATGAGAATCGTGAGAAGAATAATGCCGGTCGTGCGGACGACGGCAGGCAGCCAGCGAGAAGCCGATCGCATCGTCAACCACCATTTATTGTTTTTCGAAGCTCTCATGATCCCGTGGGGACTCGCGAACTGATAGGGATAATCTGCCTGCGTTTGCCGGATATAGGAAATGTTTGTCGGATGCAAACATCACACACTGGCAATACCCGCAGCACCGTGATTTTATAATGCGCTGCAGCATCGCTATAAAGAGCAAAAAGCGGGAGGAGAAATATGCAGGATCAGCAGCCGCTCTGGACGCCGTCGGAGGAGTTTCGTCGCCAGAGCCCGATGTTTGTCTTCATTGAGCAATGCAACCGGCGTTTTGGCCTTTCGATGTCGGATTTTCCCGGGCTTCACGCCTGGTCCATCGCCGAGCGCGAAAGCTTCTGGACCGAAGTCTGGGATTTCTGCGGCCTGAAGGGCAAGCGCGGGGAGAGGGCGCTGATCAACGGCGACCTTATGCTCGAGGCGCGCTTCTTTCCCGATGCCGAGCTGAATTTCGCCGAAAACCTGCTGTCGAAGAGCGGCGAGGGCGTTGCGCTGGTGTTCTGGGGCGAGGATAAGGTGCGTGATCGCTGGTCGTGGGACCGGCTGGCCTCGATGGTATCGCGCCTGCAGCAGGCCTATCGTGCCCTGGGCATCGGCAAGGGAGATCGCGTGGCGGCCATGATGCCGAACATGCCCGAAACCATCGCCTGCATGCTGGCGGCCGCATCGATCGGCGCCATCTGGTCTTCCTGTTCTCCGGATTTCGGCGAGCAGGGCGTCATGGATCGTTTCGGCCAGATCGAGCCGAAGCTCTTCATCGCCTGCAGCGGCTATTGGTATGGCGGCAAGCTGCAGGACGTCACCGCGAAGGTAAGCGCCATCGCACAGCGCCTGAATGCGCCTACTGTCATCGTGCCCTATGCCGGCAGTGCCGAGGCGGTCGTGGCGGCCACCCCGAATGCCCGAACTCTTGATGATCTGGTCACGCCTTTCGCGGCGAAATCGGTCGAGTTCGAGCCCGTATCCTTCTCCCATCCGCTGTTCATCCTGTTTTCCTCCGGCACGACGGGCGTTCCGAAATGCATCGTGCATTCCACCGGCGGTGCCTTGCTGCAGCTGATCAAGGAGCACCGCCTGCATTGCGGCGTCGTGCCCGGCGAAAAGGTCTTCTACTTCACCACTTGCGGCTGGATGATGTGGAACTGGCTGGTGACGGGCCTTGCCGCCGGTGCGACGCTCTGCCTTTACGATGGATCGCCCTTCGCGCCCGATGGCAACATCCTGTTCGACTATGCGCAGGAAGAGAAATTCGCCGTCTTCGGCACGTCTGCCAAATATATCGACGCGGTTCACAAGAGCGGCCTGACGCCGAAGACCTCCCACGACCTTTCGAGCCTGAGGCTGATGACCTCCACCGGCTCGCCGCTGTCGCCCGAGGGCTTCACCTTCGTCTATGAGGGTATCAAGGACGATATCCAGCTGGCCTCGATTTCCGGCGGCACCGATATCGTCTCCTGCTTCGTACTTGGCAATCCGCTGCAGCCAGTCTGGCGCGGCGAGATCCAGGGGGCGGGTCTCGGCCTTGCTGTCGATGTCTGGAACGACGAGGGCAAGCCGGTGCGCCGCGAGAAGGGCGAACTCGTCTGCACCAAGGCCTTCCCTTCCATGCCGGTCATGTTCTGGAACGATCCGGATCGCGCCAAATATCGCGCGGCCTATTTCGAGCGCTTCGACAATATCTGGTGCCACGGCGATTTCGCCGAATGGACAGAGCATAGCGGCCTCATCATCCATGGCCGCTCGGATGCGACGCTCAATCCTGGCGGCGTGCGCATCGGCACCGCCGAGATCTACAATCAGGTCGAGCAGATCCCCGAGGTTCTGGAAGCGCTCTGCATTGGCCAGGATTGGGACGACGATGTCCGCGTCGTGCTCTTCGTCCGTCTTGCCGCGGGCGTTTCCCTGACGGAGGATCTCGTCAAGGTGATGAAGACCCGTATCCGCACCGGCGCTTCGCCGCGTCACGTGCCAGCCAAGATCATCGCCGTTACGGATATTCCGCGCACGAAATCCGGCAAGATCGTCGAGCTTGCGGTGCGTGAGGTGGTGCATGGCCGGCCTGTCAAGAACAAGGAGGCGCTCGCCAATCCGGAGGCGCTGGATCTCTTTGCAGGGCTGGAAGAGCTTAAAAGCTGAGGCCGTCCCTAAAACTGAGGGGCAAACGATGACCCCTCTTTGGTAACCCCGCGTTAAGAAAGCTTGGTCAAAGGTAAAGGCCAACTTGAGACCGTTCGCATGAGCTGGAGCGGATTGGAGCCGGCCTCGGCTCCCGAGACATGAAGTTCACCGACTCGAGCTTGCTTTCGACAGCATCAACTTCAAAGGCAGCGCGGTTCGCTGCCTTTTTTTCGTTTCACCTCGCGTGAAAGCGCGTCTGCTCTGTACATCGGCTTGCCGAACAAGTATGTGCACGCCTGAAGAAGAGGTTCGCGACGTGCGAACCACGATGATCGCCGCCCGCTGGCGTGCGAAGAATTCCGATGGATAGATGATGACTGAATTCGAAGGCATCGCTCCTGCGATTGCCGAGGCTTTGTCGAAGCGTGGTTATGAAACGCTGACGCCGGTGCAGAAGGCCATGCTGGATCCCGGCCTTGCCGGGAAGGATGCCCTTGTCTCGGCCCAGACCGGTTCGGGCAAGACGGTTGCCTTCGGCTTGGCGCTGGCGCCGAGCCTGCTCGATGGTGCCGAACGCTTCGGCCGCGCCGGCGCTCCCCTGGCGCTGGCGATCGCGCCGACCCGCGAACTGGCGCTGCAGGTCCAGCGCGAGCTGGAATGGCTCTACGGCCTGACGGGGGCGACGATCGCCTCCTGCGTCGGCGGCATGGACATGCGCACGGAACGGCGGACGCTGGAGCGTGGCGCCCATATCGTCGTCGGCACGCCCGGTCGCCTCTGCGATCACATTCGCCGCAACTCGCTCGACATATCCGAACTGCGCGCCGTCGTGCTCGACGAAGCCGACGAAATGCTCGATCTCGGTTTCCGCGAGGATCTGGAATTCATTCTGGAAGCCGCGCCGTCCGAGCGCCGTACCCTGATGTTTTCCGCAACCGTGCCGCGCTCGATCGCCAAGCTTGCCGAAAACTACCAGCGCGATGCCGTTCGCATCGCCACCGCTTCCGAAGCCAAGCAGCATGTTGATATCGATTATCGCGCGCTGACCGTGGTTCCGAGCGACAGGGAAAACGCCATCATCAACGTGCTGCGCTACTATGAAGCGCGCAACGCCATCGTCTTCTGCTCGACGCGTGCCGCCGTCAATCACCTGACGGCGCGGTTCAACAATCGCGGCTTTTCGGTCGTTGCTCTCTCAGGCGAGCTCAGCCAGAACGAGCGCACGCACGCCCTGCAGGCCATGCGCGACGGCCGCGCCCGCGTCTGCATCGCCACCGACGTCGCCGCCCGCGGCATCGATCTGCCGGGACTGGAACTGGTCATTCATGCCGATCTGCCGACCAATCCGGATACGCTGCTGCATCGCAGCGGCCGCACCGGTCGCGCCGGCAACAAGGGCGTCAGCGCCCTCATCGTACCGCTCAGCGCCCGCCGTCGCACCGAACGCCTGCTGGAAGCGGCGCGTATCCGCGCCACCTGGGCAAAGCCGCCGTCGGCCGACGAAGTGAGCCAGCGCGACGATGAGCGTCTTCTCGCCGATCCGGTCTTTGCCGGGCCGCTTGCCGAAGACGAGCAGGGAATCGTGCAGCAGCTGCTGGAGCGCCATGGCGCCGAGCAGGTTGCCGCCGCATTCCTGCGGCAATACCGCGCAGGCCACTCCGCGCCGGAGGAACTGCAGGACGTGCCGGCCGAAGGCGAGCGCAAGAAGCCCCGACGCGACGATTTCCCGGTTACGCCTCGCGATGAGGGCTCCTCCGCGGGACGGAACGACTTTACCGATGGTGTATGGGTATCGCTTTCCGTGGGACGCAAGCAGAATGCCGAGCCGCGCTGGCTTATCCCCATGCTTTGCCGCAACGGTAACCTGACCAAGCGCGACATTGGCGCCATTAAGATGCAGCCCGAGGAAACCTTCGTCGAGCTTGCGCCTGAAGGTGCCGAGCGCTTCCTCTCGGCCATCGGCCCGGACAAGACGCTCGAGCGCGGCATCCGCGTCAAGCAGCTCGCCGGCATGCCGGATTTCCAGGCCAAGCGCGAAGGCGGCTTTGCAAAGAAGAAGCCCTTCGCCGACAAGGGTTCGCGTTCGAACGACGCCCCCAAGCCGAAATGGAAATCCGATCGCAAGCCGGAACGGGCGCATGCGGGTGAGGGCAGTGTTTCCGAACGCTCGGACAAGAAGCCTTGGGCCAAGAAGCCCGGCAAGCCGAATTTCGCCAAGAAGGACGGCGGCCCGCCAGCAGGCAAACCGAATTCGAGGGCCAAGCGCAAGGCTACGCGGGCTCAGGGGGATTAATTTCTGTCACCGGGCTCAAGGGGGCGGCAGCCCCTTGTCGCCATCTCCGCATCTCCCGGCAAGAGGAGACCGGTATTCCGGGTGCCGCTACTCGAAGAATATCAAGCTCGCCGGCGATGGTGGTAATGGCTTTACCCTCACGTTTTGAAAACCGGCACGCCTAGCCATCTCGGCCAGATCCTTCTGCGTGTAGGCCTCGCCCCTTGGCGTGCTGGCCAGCATTTCCCACGAGAACGCGGCTGGGAAGGGCGGCGAGACGAGATCGTCGTTCGGCACGAAGTCCACAGCAACCACCTTGCCGCCGGCGCTCAGGCTTGTCCGGCTCTTCCTAAGCAATCCGGCGCAGGTTTCCAGGTCGAAGTGATGCAGGAAGTTCGGCAGCAGGATAAGATCATAGTCCGTGCCCCAGTCGACTTCGAATGCGCTGCCGGGAATGACCTTGTAGTGTTCGGCGACGCCAAATTGCTGCGCATTATGTTTGGCCAATTCCAGAACGGAGCCCCAATCGACCGCAACGATCTCGGCCGAAGGAAAAGCCTTCGCCATCTCGATCCCGAAAAGCCCATGCCCTGCGGCGATATCAAGTATCTTCCTTGGCTGCATGGGCAAGTTGGCCATTTCGGCGGCGAGGCTGATCGCGCTGCCGCCCGTGAACGAGCCCATGCCGCGAGCAAATTTCACCCACACCGGATTGTCCGGAGACATGTTTGCCAATCCAACGGATCCGCCGTTGCGGACATAGGAGGTCGGATCGTCCAGGATCTGCTTGAGGATTTCCGGCGCGGCCAGGAATTCGATGGCCGCGCCCATATAGGCTGGTGAACGCCGGTCGAGGAAGGCTCGGCTGGATGGGGTCAGAGCATATTGATCGCCTGCTTTCGTGAGAAAGCCGTTCACAACGAGATAGTCGCACAGAATGCGCACGCCTCGTTCGGCTGCATTTGTTGCGGCTGCCAAGGATGCTGCATTGCTGCCGTCACCAATCAAGGTAAAAAGATCGAGTTCTATAGCGGCTACGATGGCGGCCGTCTTTCGGCACGCAAACATCGCATCGACCACTAGATTGGGCGAAACTTCGCCCACGCCTGCTTCTACAGTCGCCGATGACATTGGATCCCCCTTTATATGTCCAATAACCGACCGGAATAGTCGGTCGCAACGATGAACTATCTCACAAAAGGCGACCGAGTTTAAGTTTGTCATCGCTAATGCTGAAGCGATACATCGAACATTCCTGGCCAGCAGTGCGGGCGAAGTCATGCGTCAGCGGTTGCGGCGCTTGGTTGCCCTGCCTGAGGGCGCAGATGCTGAACAGCATCGAGGCCGCCAGGATATGGATGCAGAGACTTTGATGAACCGGCTTGACATTTGCAGCACGTCAAGCAGATGATTATCCATGGGGTTGCGATCACCCCACGAGGCTACGGCTGAAGAATCGCGTCCTGGAACCCGAGCCAACGGAGGACGCGCTATGCCGTCATTTCTGGAAATTACACCCGACAAGCTGAACCGTATTATCGGCACGCCCAACCTGCCGACGATCATCGACGTCCGCATTGACGAGGATTTCGCTGCCGATCCGCGTCTTATTCCTGGCTCGATGCGTCGTGACTATCGAACGGTCACCGACTGGGCGAACGAACTGGCTGGGCCAGCCATCGTCCTCTGTCAGAAAGGACAGAAACTCGCTCACGGCGTTGCCGCCTATCTCCGTATCTCCGGAAAGGAGGCGGAGGTCCTCGAAGGCGGTTTCGAGGCATGGCGGAGCGCCAAAGGCGCGCTGATCCCCGAGGAGACGCTACCCCCTCGCGATGACAAGGGGCGGACCGTATGGGTAACAAGGGCACGACCGAAGATCGATCGCATCGCTTGCCCATGGCTGATCCGGCGCTTCGTCGATCCGTCAGCGATCTTCCTGTTCGTTCCGGCGATCGAAGTTTCGGCTGTCGCTGACCGCTTCAAGGCAACGCCATTCGATATCGAGGATGTCTTCTGGAGCCATCGCGGCGAGCTGTGCACCTTCGATGTCATGGTCGAAGAGTTCGGCCTCAGCACCGAGCCCCTTCTTCACCTTGCGACCATCGTTCGTGGCGCTGACACAGCTCGGCCCGAATTGGCACCTGAAGCATCCGGCCTGCTTGCTGCTTCGCTCGGGCTTTCGCGGATGTTCAACGACGACTTGGAGCAATTGGAAGCCGGCATGATATTGTATGATGCCTTCTATCGTTGGTGCCGCGACGCGACGGAAGAGACACATAATTGGCCTAACCCGAGGAAGGTATGAGTGACATGACCGACCTCATAAAGAACACGGCCGCGCGGCCAAGCGCGGCTGAACAGGATATCGTTCCCCTCGGCGAAGCCATAAAGGTCTGGACCCGCGTAGCCGCCCTAAGCTTCGGCGGACCGGCTGGGCAAATCGCCGTCATGCACCGCATCGTCGTTGACGAGAAGAAATGGGTAGGAGAGCATAGGTTCCTTCATGCTCTGAACTACTGCATGTTGCTGCCGGGTCCCGAAGCCCATCAGCTTGCCATCTACATCGGCTGGCTGCTGAACAGGACCCTGGGCGGCATGATCGCGGGCATTCTGTTCGTTCTGCCAGGCTTTCTCGCGATCCTCGCACTCAGTTACGTCTACGTCTTGTTCGGGAACGTGACGTTCATTGAAGGGTTGTTCTTCGGGCTTAAATGCGCCGTGCTCGCGGTCGTAATCCAGGCCGTCTTCCGCATCGGTAGCCGAGCCCTCAAAAGCAGGGCTATGGTTGCATTGGCAGCCGTTGCTTTCGTCGCAATCTTTTTGCTGCACATTCCGTTTCCGTTGATCATCATTGGGGCAGGACTTATCGGTTACCTCGCCGCCCGCGGAGGGATCGCGGCCTTCAAGGTAGGCGGCGGGCACAAGTCCGGCTCTGGGGCAATCCTGGAGGATAGGGATTCTGTTCTTGGTGAGGAGATCCCCTTGCATGCTCGGCCAAACCTCATCTGGTCTTTGAAGATCTCGGGTGCGCTGCTGGCCGCATGGCTCACGCCCGTCGCAGCTCTCCTGATTACGCTCGGTCCCGACAACGTCTTTTCCAAAATCGGAATATTCTTCAGCGAGATGGCAATCGTAACCTTCGGGGGCGCCTATGCCGTGCTGGCATATGTCGCACAGGAGGCGGTACAGCAGTTGGGCTGGCTGCGGCCGGGCGAGATGCTGGATGGTCTGGGAATGGCGGAAACGACCCCTGGACCGCTGATCATGGTCACGCAGTTCGTTGGGTTTCTGGCGGGTTATCGTAATCCCGGCACCCTCGGGCCTCTTGCGGCGGCAACTTTTGCCGCCGTGCTGACAACATGGGTCACGTTCCTGCCGAGCTTCCTTTGGATTTTCGCGGGCGCACCGTTCATCGAGAAGATGCGCGGGAATGTTGCGCTGACCGGTGCCATGTCAGCGATAACGGCGGCTGTGGTCGGCGTCATCCTGAACCTCGCGATTTGGTTCGGGCTTCATGTGCTGTTCGGTAAGACCACAAGCTTCACGTATGGCTCGTGGACGATGGATGTGCCCGTTCTGCTCTCGCTTTCATTGCCCTCGCTGGTGCTGACCTTGCTTGCCGCCATCGCCATCTTTCGCCTGAAGATGTCGGTGATATCGACCCTATTGGCATCTGCCGCTTTGGGCGTTGGCTGGACTGTATTCGTTTCCTAACGGAATCGGTGTTTTTGCCATGATACCGTCCCTTCAAATGAAGGTTGAAGGTTCGTCTCCCCTTGGGCAGAATACCGCCTTCGGCCAGGTAGCGGAATGGAGCGGCGTACCCATGCTGATCGGCTCATGTCATTGCGGCAAGGCAGGTTGGACCCTCAAGGGCGATCCAGGCTCGATCACGGCCTGCAATTGCACGCTCTGCCGGCGTTACGGAGCCCTATGGGCCTATGATTACGAAGGGGAGCGGATTTCCGTCACCGGGCAGACCGCTTCCTATACCCGCGCGGAGAAGCAGCCGTCCCTCGAAATATTGTTCTGCCCGTCCTGCGCCTGCGTCTTGAGCTGGCGGGGCCTGCGGCTTCAGCATGATGGCCGCCGCCGCATGACGGTCAACCTGCGGCTGGCGCCACCGGATCTCGTCGCAGACCTGCCGATCGATCATTTTGATGGCCTGCACACATTCGAAGACCTTCCTTCTGACGGCCGATGCGTGCGCGATCTCTGGTTTTGACAGCGAGTCGGGATTGTCTCAGTTCGCCAGCACCCGCTGCGACGGGAAGGTGATCTCGACCAGCGTGCCTTCGTTCGGGGCCGAGTTGATCGAGAAGGTCGCCCTGTTAGCGTCGACCATGGCCTTGGTCAGCGGCAGGCCGAGGCCGGTGCCGTCACCGCGCTTGCGGGCATTGGTGGCCACCTGGCGGAAGGGTTTCATCGCTTGCTCAAGCTCCGAGCGCGTCATGCCGACACCGGTATCCCTGATCCGCATCACGACGCTGCCATTGCCTTCATAGGCAGTCGACACCACGATCTGGCCACCCGACGGCGTGAAGCGGATGGCGTTGGAGAGGATGTTGAGCGCGATCTGCTTGATCGAACGCAGATCGGCAACGACATTCGGCACGGATTGCGACAGTGCCGTGCGGATGATGACGCGCTGGCTGTTGGCCTGCGGCTGCACCAGCGACACCGCCTCGGTGATCGCCTCGTTGAGGCCGACGGCGGCGAAATCCAGGTCCATCTCGCCGGCTTCGATCTTGGAGATATCGAGGAGATCGTTGACGATGTCGAGCACATGGCGGCCGGAGCGGCCGATATCCGTCGCATATTCGACGTAGCGCGAATGGCCGATCGGCCCGAAGCGCTCGCCGGCCATCATGTCGGAAAAGCCGATGATGGCGTTGAGCGGCGTGCGGATTTCATGGCTGACGCGGGCAAGGAAGTCCGTCTTGTGGGCATTGGCGGTTTCGGCGGCGCGCTTGGCATTGCGCAGCTCCTCTTCGGTGCGCTTCCATTGGGTGATGTCGCGGATGACGGCGCAGTAGCCGTTCGAGGAATTCAGCCGGCCCATGGTCATGAAGAGCGGCACGAAACCGCCGGACGCCTCGCGGCCGATCACTTCGCGGCCGTCATTGAGCACGCTGGCGACGCCATGGCCTGAAAGGCCGCCGAGATAATCGAGCACCGCCTTCTGGCTTTCGTGGGCAAACAGCATGACGAAGGGTTTGCCGCGCGTTTCCTGGTCATCGTAATTGAAGAGGGCGCTTGCCGACCGGTTCATCGAGCGGATCTCGCCCTCCTGGCCGATGATGATCACGCCATCCGTTGCCGTCTCCAGCGTCGAGCGCAGCTCCTCGATCTCCACCTGCAGCTTCGCGACCTTCTCGACGATGCGATCCGGGCGTGCTTCCTCGGGAACGGGCGGCGGCGGTGCCAGCGGCTCGCTTCTTTCCACCAGCATCAGCGCCAGCATCAATGCCGTGCCGTCTTCCCAGCGGATCGACTGCAGCCGCGCCGTGACCGGCACCAGCGCGTCGTCGGCGCGCACGACCATCATCGTGCCGGGCTGTTCGGTCTTGCCTTCCAGGTCGTTGCGCTGTAGCAGCGCGTCCAGTCCGCCGATCTGCTCGAGATCGTCGAGGTTCTCATAGCCGGTCAGCCGCAGGAATTCAGGATTGCCGTGGATCAGGCGATCGCCGGCATGGATAAGGATCGCAAGCGGCAGCTGATCGACAATCTCGGAAGACAGGCCCGTGCGCATCTTCACGCGCGGCGGAATAGCGGTGTTCAGGACGTCAAGCGGATCGAAATCCTCCTCCGGCTCGGCGGAAGCGGCCGGACTTTCGGTATGAGCGCGGTCGCCCGTTCCCACGCTGTCGCCTTCCGTGGCCTCGACCAGCTTCTCGACCGGTTCGGATGCATCCTCTTCAGCGACTGGAGCCGCTGTCGGTTCGTCCTGGGCGTGGTCGCTTCCCTCGGTCGGTTCCGCCATATCGGACAGGATCTCGTCGGCCGCATTCGGCTGCGGGGCGGCACCGGCATCGTCCCCGTGCCGCTCGTCGTGCGGTTGCTCCGTGGGCGGTTCCGTGCGCTTGCCAAAGGGCTCGAGCTGTCGCGCGATCTCTCGGAAGGCAGCCTGCTCGCTCAGCGAAAGACCGGCCTGCGTCAAAGTCCGGCGTTCGTGCAGGCGAACCACCTTGTCCGATTCGCGCCGGTTCGGCGTTTCGGAGATCCGCAGGACAGGCGGTTCGTGGTGCTCGGCGGCAACATCTTCCGCCGCGTCCTGCGCCGAACTCTCCACCTCTTCCATCGGCCCCGGAATCTCGGGCTCGGGAGCCTGCAGCTCCTCCGAAACCACCTCCGCTTCCGCTGACGAATCGGCGGTGGGTGCCGTGTCCTGCGCGTCCTGTTGACCCAGATCCATACCGCGTTTCACCGGGTCGTCGATCACGTCTGCAATGCGCACGACGCCAAAGCCCCGGAAACCGTCGAATTCGCGGCTGCGCGTATAGGTCGGCAGGGCGGCGAGATCGACCGGTACCATCAGGCTCGTGCCTTCCACCGGCCAATAGATCGTCCGGCCCGACCATGTGTCGCGCCGCGCGAGCAATTCCGTGATCTTGCGGTCCGGGTCGAGATTAAACCGCTGGGCGACATCGGCGAAGGCCGCGCCCGCGATCTGGGCTGCATGGGGACCAACCGCATCGGCGAATTCTCGGGAAACTTCGCTGAAACGGCCCGCCGCATCGATTTTCCACACGAAACGCGTGGCGCGCCCGTTGCGCTGGAAGGCGAAGCCTTCGGCAGGGTAATCTTCGTCGTTGGAGCTTTCCGATAAAGGCTGCTCAACACGCGCTTCCGCTGGAGCATCCTTGGCAGGCTCTTCGTCGCTGACTGCGGCTTGTTCCTGCGGCTTCCCGCCATGAAGGGCGGCTTCGTCATTCGCGTCGTTTGCGCCATTGGTCAACACCGGTGCGTGCGCATCTTTGCCCGCGCTTTCCGCATGCGCCGCCGCTTCCTGCTGCTCGTCGGCGCGATATTCCGACGGCTCGTCCAGTTCCTCGATATCGGCCACGGCCTCGATGACATCGCCGAAGGGCGCGTCCTCGGCTGGCTTTGCGGTCTCATCCGCCGCCTCGAGCTCCTCGCGCACCCCTTCCGTCTGCGGTTCAGCCACGGCAGATACGGTCGAGCCTGCCTTTTCGGTGCGGTCCTCCGCTGAATCGAGGCGGCCCATCGCGGCCTCGACCACGAACAGGAGATGCAGGGCCGGAACTTCCGACAGCTTGCCGATGGCGGCGGGCAAATAGCCATGACCGGTCGAGATCGGCCGCTTGATCAGCCGGTCCGGCTGGGCGCCGGCCATGGTCGTCAGCATCCGCGCCGTCTGCGGCGTCACGCCGAGCGTACTGAAACCAGCGGATGCGGCGATGACGTCGCCGTCGCGGCCGATGACGGCCATGTGCGTATCGGGATCGTCGAACCCGTCGATCATGCGCCTGGCGCATTCGGCCGATGCCAGCGGCTTCGATGAGACCGGAGAAGAAAACAGCACCGCCTCTTCGCCGGCCTGGATACGGATGATCTCGACGGCCGCATTGACCACTGCCCGCTGGAAGCCCGAGGCCATGCGGATCAGGAATGTGCGCTGCTGGCCGACCGCGCCGAGGCCGCGCGCCGTTGCCTCGATCTGGCGGAACGAGACGTCGCCGGATTTCGGCCCTTGTTCGACAAAATCATAGATAGCGTCATAGCCGAAGAGGTTGGCACCGGCGCCATTGGCCCAGAGGACGCGGTCCATGCCGGTCGAGAACATGACCATGGCTTCACCGCGTGCGAAACGCTCCCGAACGCGGGGATGCACGGCAATGTCAATGAACGGATATTGAATTGCGGGCATTTTCCAACCTGTTTTGCGGGCGTGATCGCCTCTCTTGCTTTAATGGTTTATTAATAACGGCGCCCCGCTTTTCGGTCCAGCGAAGGCCCCATTTTTCGGCCGGAAAGGTTAACGCCTTGTGCGATGCACAAAATATATTGCACTGCACAATTTTTTATATTATATAAGCCTCACACAGGTTCACGGGCGCCTCAGAGAGGGCCTTTTTAGGAGCATTATCATGGCTACTGTAAAGAAAGACGACGTTTTTTCAACGGCTGCATTCGATCCGTCCAAGTTCTCCGAAACCTTCCGCGACTTCGCTGAAAAGGGCGCTGCCCAGTCCAAGGACGCCTTCGCAAAGCTGAAGGCTGCTACCGAGGAAGCCGGCAAGACGGTTGAAGCAACCGTGCAGACCGCACAGGCTGGCTCTGTGGAAATCGGCCTCAAGGCAATCGACGTTCTGCGCACCAATGCCGAAAGCTCGCTCGCCCACATGGAAGCCCTGCTTCGCGTCAAGTCCGTTGCCGAACTCTTCGAACTTCAGACCGCCTTCATCCGCAAGCAGGCCGAAGTCACCGTCGAGCAGGCCAAGTCCATTCAGGACACGACCAAGAAGGTTGCCGAGAAGCTGGCAAAGCCCGCCAAGGACGCCGCCGAAAAGGCAATGTCCTCCTTCAAGGCCTGATCATTTCCGATAAGCCTCCCAAGGCGCGAACGTCCCGTTCCCAGGTGAAAACCTGGGGCGGGACTTTTTATTTCGGCAGCCGGATGGGTTTTGCTTCGACGAATGTTGGCGCATCATCGTCTGGATATCTTCGAAGCTTTTTCATATTGCGGGGAGATAGGACTTGAAATAATTTTAAAGTCCTCGTATGTCACCCCCGTTCGCGGCGACGCGAGCATGTGCGGTTGTAGCTCAGTTGGTTAGAGCGCAGGTTTGTGGCACCTGAGGTCGGAGGTTCGAGACCCCCCAACCGTACCATTCTTTCCCCACGGTCATCTTATGCACAGCTGACCCTTCAGCCACAGAAACCTATTTCTTGTCTTCCGGCTTCTTCGACACGTGGCCTGGCGATATCGGGTCGCTTGCGGGAAAGGTCTCTTCCAGCGCTTCCTCCAGGTAATCGTCCTGTTCCTTGCGCTCTTTCTCGCTCAATTTCTGCTGTTTCTTGTCGTTCATCGTCCTGGCTCCCTGATCTCTGTCTGAAATACTAGGCCTTGCCTGGTCTTTGTCCAGCAGCAAGGGCATGCAGCCGGATGTGGAGGGCCTGGGCAAATGCAGAAATTTATCTTGGAACCGTCCCTATCGCTCGTCGTTGTGTTCTTATCGGCAACGAGACGAAAGGAGCGGGCATGTCTGTACCGAACGAGCCGATCCCCGAGTCGCCCCCGATACCGGAGCCGGGCTGGATGCCGAAGCCGCCGGTCGAAGAGCCGGAACCCGACAGACTGCCGGATGAGATTCCCGTTCCCAACCCGGATGAGAACGAGGAGCCGCCCAAGCATGCAGCGGCTCCGGTGCTGCCACATGCGCCGTCATGGTGGACCAGCTTGATGCCATGAGGTTTGCGGGAGCAAGGCGCTCCGAGTCATGGGCGCGATTCCGCAAACTCCGCATCACAAGAACATTCTCCGCTCTTCGCTCACCAGTTCCTGCAGGAAATCCGCGACGGTGCGCACGCGCACGAGGTCGCGGGCGCTTTCATGATAGGTCGTCCAGTAGGCCCGCTTGATGGAGACATCGGGCAGGATGCGGGTGAGCTCCGGAAATTGCCTGGCGATATAATCGTGCAGGATGCCGATACCGGCGCCGGAGCGAACCGCTTCCGTCTGGCCGATGGCTGTGGAGATTTCGAAGGAAGCGTCCCAGCTGCGCATGATCTCGCCTGAGAAATTCAATGATGCGGTGAAGATCAGGTCTTCGACATAACCGATGCGAGGATGCAGCTTCAGCGCTTCGACGCTGTCGGGCAATCCGGCCTGCGCCAGATAGGCTTTCGAGGCGTAGAGGCCAAGCGTGTAGTCCGTCAGCTTGGACGAGACCAGCCGACCCTGCTCCGGGCGCTCCAGCGTGATTGCGATATCGGCCTCGCGCTGTGACAGCGAAAAAGAGCGGGGAACGGGCACGAGCTGGATGCGCAGCTCCGGATAACGCGCAATCAGCCGCCCGAGCCGCGGCGCGAGGAAGGACACGCCGAAACCGTCGGGCGCGCCGATCCGCACCGTGCCTGTTATGGCGCTGTCGAGATGGCCGACGCTCGCCTGCGCGCGCAGCATCTCGGTTTCCATGCGCTCCGCCGCGTGCAGAAAAATCTCGCCCTCCGCAGTCAGGTCGCAGCCATTGGTGCGGCGCACCAGCAACCGCGTCTTCAGCCGTTCTTCCAGCGTCGTCACGCGCCGCGAGAGGGTCGCATGGTTGACCCCCAGCCGCTTCGAGGCCGCCAGGATCTGCCCGGTTCGCGCCACGGCGAGAAACATGCGGACGTCATCCCAATCCATTCACATATCCAATTTGCACATCCAGGGCTTTAATTTTTGCACAACGGTTGCTTATAACAGCTCATTGATTTGTGCAAATTGAAGTGCGATCCTGTCACCATCGAAGAAAAACGAGGAGGCACATCCATGCGTGAGATCGGTCATTTCATCGGCGGCAAGCACGTCGCCGGCACGAGCGGGCGCATCAGCAAGGTCTATAACCCGGCAACCGGCGAAATGCAGGCGACCGTCGCGCTCGCCAGCGTCGAGGAAATCCGCGCCGCGGTTGAAAATGCCAAGGCCGCGCAGCCGAAATGGGCGGCCACCAATCCGCAGCGCCGCGCCCGCGTCTTCTTCAAGTTCGTCGAGCTTCTGAACAAGAACATGGATGAGCTTGCCACCTTGCTCTCCAAGGAGCACGGCAAAACGGTCGAAGATTCCAAGGGTGACGTCATTCGCGGCCTCGAAGTTTGCGAATTCGTCTGCGGCATCCCGCACCTGCAGAAGGGTGAGTTCACCGAAGGCGCAGGCCCGGCGATCGACATGTACTCCATCCGCCAGCCGGTCGGCATCGGCGCCGGCATTACGCCGTTCAATTTCCCGGCGATGATCCCGATGTGGATGTTTGCCCCGGCGATCGCCTGCGGCAACGCCTTCATCCTGAAGCCGTCCGAACGCGATCCGTCCGTGCCGCTCCGCCTCGCCGAATTGATGATCGAAGCCGGCCTGCCGGCAGGCATCCTCAACGTCGTCAACGGCGACAAGGCCGCCGTCGACGCCATCCTGACCGATCCGGATATCGCCGCTGTTTCCTTTGTCGGCTCCACGCCGATCGCCCGCTACGTCTATGGCACGGCTGCCATGAACGGCAAGCGCGCCCAGTGCTTCGGCGGCGCCAAGAACCACATGATCATCATGCCCGACGCCGACATGGACCAGGCCGTCAATGCGCTGATGGGCGCCGGCTACGGTTCGGCCGGCGAGCGCTGCATGGCGGTATCGGTCGCGGTGCCGGTCGGTGAAGAGACGGCGAACCGCCTCGTCGAGAAGCTGGTGCCGAAGATCGAATCCCTGCGCATCGGTCCCTATACCGACGACAAGGCCGATCTCGGCCCGCTCGTTACCAAGGATGCCTATAACCGCGTCAACGGCCTGATCGATCGCGGCGTCGAAGAAGGCGCCAAGCTGGTCGTCGACGGCCGCGGCTTCAAGCTGCAGGGCTATGAAGACGGCTATTTCGTCGGCGGCACGCTGTTCGACCACGTCAAGCCAGAGATGGACATCTACAAGACC
>NZ_JBNDIC010000039.1:0-63394 GCF_056755475.1 Rhizobium sp. KNZ2-6A
TGCCTATATCGACGAGGCCTTCTGGCCGGAGGCTTCCGGTCTTGCCGCCGCGTTGAATATGGATGCCGTTTTGCTGTCGGACGGCGAAAGCTCGGCCTTCGAGGAGGCCGTGAGCTTCGCCTGGAAATATGAAGTGCCGGGGGAAAAGAAGGCAAGGCTGCCGGGCAAGCTTTCGGTAACGGTCGAGTTGCGCGGCACCCGCGATGTCTATCCCGAGATGGCCAAGCAGGATGCAGAAGGGCTCTGGCGCTTCCTGGCCGCGCGCGGCGCAGTGCAGGACGAAAGCGTGACGCTCGGCGCGTTCGATGGCCCAGCCGTGCCGCTCGACAATGTCGAGATGATCCGCGCACCACAAGCCGGGACCGTGCTCTTCCATCGCAATATCGGCGAACGGGTCGAAGAAGGCGATCTGCTGGCGACCATCATCACCAAGCCCGGCATGGCAGACGGGACCATCGACGTCCGCGCGCCGCAGGCAGGCCTGATCGTGACCCGCGTGTCGGATCGGCTGGTGCGTCGTCGCGGTGACCTGATGAAGATCGGCTCCGATAAGCCGAGCTCCGTCGCCCGCAAGCCGGGGACGCTGGAAGACTGATTGGCCTAGCGACCGTCTATTACCTTACATCTGATCGTAAAGGCGATTGCGGCCGCTTCCCGCAGAAGCGTACCCAAGCGGCGACTGTGACACAGCGCGTCCACAAAGGCCGCGTGCACCATACCCGTTAGCCGGGCAAATATTGAACGATTTCCCATCACGATCATGCCTCCGATCAAGCTGATGCAGCGATGTTAAGAGCATCGAAGAGCGTGGCAGCACGCCCTCAACTTATATGTATGTATAGTGCATATATATGAGGAAAATGTCAAGGCCGGAGCTGAAAGGCTATGACATGAAGGCAATGGGGCAGCGATCCTGATCGCAAACGCCCTGATCGCAAACGCGACAGACCACGTCCTGGTCATCCCCAAGATCGACCAATGCCGGCAGCAGCTTCTCGATGAGGCGGCCGAGCTGTTCCGTCTCTTCAGGCCTCAGCGCCGCGAAAGCGCGGTGAATAACGGCCTGGCGAGCGGCAAGGCTCCGGCCAAAAAGCGCGCGGCCGCTCTCGGTCAGCTGCAGCGAGCGGGCGCGCTTGTCACCCTCGACGCCGCCGGCGCGCAACACGAGATCGGACGCTACCAGCTGATCGACGAGACGCACGGTGGCCGAATGCGAAAGCGCGATCATTCGGCGCAAGGTCTCGATCGTGATACCGGGCTCGGTGCCGATCTGGACGATGGCGGCAATCGCGCTCGGACCATGGCCGATTTCATCGGCGAAGGCCTTCTCCATCTTGTCCACCAGAGCAAGGCCCATGGCGCCGAAGAGATTCTCCAGCCGTAATATTTCCTTGTCCGCCATCGTGCTGCGTCCACATTGTAAATATGCATGCTGCATATTTACAGGATGTTTGATGGCAACCGCAATGGACGAGGGAACCGCTTTGCCCCGAGGTCGGCTTTCGCCGCGCTTCATTCGCGTGCTATGCCCTACCGGACAGCAAGCGACGGATTCGACATGACGATCACCATTTACGGCATCAAGAACTGCGACACGATGAAGAAGGCCCGGAGCTGGCTCGAGGGCCACGGCATCGCCTATGATTTCCACGACTACAAGGCCGTCGGCATCGACCGGAACCATCTGGAGCGCTGGACGAAGGAAGCCGGCTGGGAAGTCGTGCTCAACCGCGCCGGCACCACCTTCAAGGCCTTGCCGGAAACGGATCGCATCGACCTTTCCAGGGACAAGGCCATCGCGCTGATGCTGGCGCAGCCTTCGATGATCAAACGCCCGGTCCTGGAGGCAGGCGGCAAATTGCTGGTTGGCTTCAAGCCGGACATTTATGCAGGCTTTTTCGAGGCGTGATCGGCTGCGGCGCCCTTTGAATTTGATAGCATATATGCTATCACTTTCTCATGAAGGTTGTCATCGACACGAACATTTTCGTTTCTGCGATCATGAATGCCGACGGGGCGCCACGACAGGTCATCCGCCTCTGCCTTGAAGGGCAACTGGTCCCACTGATCAGCAACGCTTTGTTTGCCGAATACGAGGATGTTTGCGGAAGGGATGCCCTTTTCGATAATCGGTTCATCTCAAAAGAAGATCGCACGGCACTCCTCGATGCATTTCTTTCAAGCTGCTTGTGGGTTCCCATATATTATTTATGGCGCCCAAACTTGCGCGATGAAGGAGACAATCATTTGATCGAACTCGCCGTTGGTGGCGGTGCTTCGGCGCTGATAACGGCAAACAAGAAAGATTTCGCCCAAGCGGAATTGCTATTTCCGCAGTTGGAAATTCACACAGCAGGTGAGTTCCTTATTCGGAGGAAACTTTGACATGAGCACGCTGACAATTCGTCTTCCAAGCGATCAGCACGAACGGCTAAAAGCTCTTGCTGCATCTCGCGGCACGAGTCTCAATAAGCTTTTTGAAGAACTGACGACAAAGGCACTCACAGAGTTCGATGTCGAAACGCGGTTTCGGCTCAAGGCGGCCAAGGGCGACAAAGCTCGTGGTTTGGAAATTCTCGAAAAGCTTGACCGCGTTCATTCCGAACGCGGATAAAGCCGCACGGCTGGAAATATTGGTCCCATGTCAAAAACGACCCGCGCGACGCAAGTGCTGGCCCAAGCGAAAGTCGCCTTCACCGTGCATGCCTATGATTACGATCCGAATGCCGAACGCGTCGGCCTGCAGGCGGCGGAGGCGCTTGGCGAGGAGCCGCATCGCGTGCTGAAGACGCTGATGGCGGAGGTGGACGGCAAGCCGGTCTGCGCCGTCGTGCCTTCCGACCACGAAGTCAGCATGAAGAAGCTCGCCGCAGCCTTCGGCGGCAAGTCTGCCGCCATGATGAAGCCTGGCGATGCCGAGCGCCTGACGGGCTATCATGTGGGCGGCATCAGCCCTTTCGGCCAGAAGAAGCTCGTTCCGACAGCCATCGAGGCACAGGCGATGACCGAGGCCTATGTCTATATCAACGGCGGCCAACGCGGCCTGCAGGTACGGTTGAACCCACAGGATGCATTGGCTGCGCTGAAGGCCAAGGCCGCGCCGTTGATTGCCTGACGATCTCCCAAAGTCGGACAAACCGCCTTCAATTTTGCCGCAAACCGGTCTAAGTCTTCAGACCATTCTTTCGATATCAGCCAAGCAGGTTTCGTCATGACATCAGCCTCCCCCAACCATTATCCCGTCGATCACGCCAAGCTGGAAAAGCTTGCGGAAGTAGCCGTAAGGGTCGGGTTGCAGCTGCAGGCCGGCCAGGATCTGCTGATGACGGCGCCGGTGGCGGCGATGCCGCTGGTGCGGCTGATCACGCGCGAGGCCTACAAGGCCGGCGCCGGCATCGTCTCCACCTTCTATTCGGACGAAGAGACGACGCTTGCCCGCTACGAATACGGTCAGGAGGCGAGCTTCGACCGCGCGGCGACGTGGCTCTATGAAGGCATGGCCAAGGCCTTCTCCAACAACACGGCCCGCCTCGCCATCGCCGGCGACAATCCGATGCTGCTTTCCAATCAGGACCCGAACAAGGTGGCGCGCGCCAATCGCGCCAATTCCGCCGCCTACAAGCCGGCGCTCGAAAAGATCTCGAATTTCGACACCAATTGGAACATCGTCTCCTATCCGAACGCCTCCTGGGCGAAGCTGGTCTTCCCGAACGATCCGGAAGCGATCGCGGTTGCCAAGCTCGCCAAGGCGATCTTCTCAGCCTCGCGCGTCGACGTCGAAGATCCGATCGCGGCTTGGGCGGAGCACAATGCCAATCTGCACAAGCGCTCGACATGGATGAACGACCATCGCTTCGCCGCCCTGCATTTCCAGGGACCGGGAACCGACCTGACCGTCGGCCTGGCGGATGGCCATGAATGGCACGGCGGCGCCTCGACCGCCAAGAACGGCATCACCTGCAACCCGAACATTCCGACGGAAGAGGTCTTCACCACGCCGCATGCGCTGCGTGTCGAAGGCCATGTCTCGTCGACGAAGCCGCTGTCGCATCAGGGCACGCTGATCGACAATATCCAGGTGCGCTTCGAAGGCGGCCGGATCATCGAGGCCAAGGCGACGCGCGGCGAGGAAGTGCTGAATAAGGTGCTCGACACCGACGAAGGCGCCCGCCGGCTCGGCGAAGTGGCGCTGGTGCCGCATTCCTCGCCGATTTCGGCGAGCGGCATCCTGTTCTACAACACGCTCTTCGACGAAAATGCCTCCTGCCACATCGCGCTTGGCCAGTGCTACTCGAAGTGCTTCGTCAACGGGGCCACGCTCAGCCAGGAGCAGATCAAGGCGCAGGGCGGCAATTCCAGCCTGATCCATATCGACTGGATGATCGGCTCTGACAAGGTCGATATCGACGGCATCAATGCGGATGGCTCGCGCGTGCCCGTCATGCGCAAGGGCGAATGGGCGTAAGGACGCTCGCATATCCCGAACGCTATCGTGCCGCGGTATTTTTGCCGCGGCATATTTTTTGGCTAGAAGCGCTGGATCAGATCGTCGCCAGGGCTTTCCTGATACGAGCGAGATGCGCCTTGCGTCCGACTTCGGTGACGCGATCCATGTCGTGCAGCGCCAGCATACGGAAATTCAGCCGCTTGGCGCAGAAGGCGGCGATGCCGCGTTTCAGCAGGCGCCGCACCGGATTGCCCATATAGAGATGCACGATCCACCAGGGCGAGCCGGTCGTCGTCAGCGCCCAGAACAGGCGGACATTGGTGAGCCGCGGCACGATACGCCCGCCGGCGGCATCGTGAGTGAAGGCAACGCCGGGCGCAAAGGCGCGATCGAAGAAACCCTTGAGGATGGCCGGAAAATTGAACCACCATTGCGGAAAGACCAGGATCAGTCCCTCGGCCGCTTGCAGCCGCGCGACGATGGCATCGACATTAGACGTGTCATAGGGCTGGTCGAAATAGCCGCGCCGTTCGGCCTGCGAAAGACGGGGATCGAAACCCTCGCGATAGAGATCGAGCAGATCGACCTCGTGCCCGCCGGCAGCAAGTGTCTCCTGCGCGAGCCTCGCCACTGCGGCGGCGAAGCTGTCCTCCAGCGGATGGGCCAGCACCAGCAGGATGCGCATCAGAACAGGCTTCCCTGTTTCGGCGGAGCGGCAGCCTCAGCCTGCTTGGTGGCGCGTTTCTTCGCAGGCGGAGTGCCTGATGCGGATGAGGACGGCGGGGCGGCATCATCGCCGGTGACCGCGCCGACGCGACCATCCGCGAATTCGATCGAGATGGCAGCGCCCGTCGAAAGCGCCGCCGCCAGCGAAACCGGGCGGTCGTCCTCGTCACGCACGACGGCATAGCCGCGCTTCAGGACATTCCTGTAGGAGAGCGACTGCAGGATCCGCTCCTGCGCCAGCAGTTCGCTGCGCGCGCGGGTCAACTGATGACGGATGGCGGTATCGGCGTGCCGCACGAGGTTGCCGAGACGGTCGCGCGCACGTCCGGTCTGTGCTTCGAGGCGGGAGGGCAGCGTGGCAAAGACGGCATCGGCGCGTTCGATACGGGCGCGGGATCGGTCGAGCATGCGCTCGATGGTCCGCTCCGCCCGGGTCATCCGCTCGCCCAATTGCTGGCGGCGCTCCGCGATCCGGTTCGACAGGATATCCGGCCGTAGCTGCGCGGCCATGCGCTCGAAGGAGCGGCGTTTGTTCAGCGTGTTCAGCTCAAGCCCGCGGCCGAGGCCGGCGGCCGCCTCATCGAAACGGCGGCGCGGCAAAGCGAGGATCTGATCGAGCGAAGGCAGGGCGCGCAACAACGCGCGCACTGCCTGCCGCCGCTGATCCATCTGCCTCATCATCCCGCCCTGCAGCCGGGCGGCAAGGCTGGCAAGCTGCGCCTCCAGTTCGGCCTTGACCGGCACGGCCATTTCGGCAGCACCCGTGGGCGTCGGAGCCCGCACATCGGCGGCATAATCGATCAAGGTCCAGTCGGTCTCGTGACCGACAGCCGAGATCAGCGGGATATCGCTCGCCGCAGCGGCACGAACGACGGCCTCGTCGTTGAAGCTCCAGAGATCCTCGAGGCTGCCGCCGCCGCGCGCGACGATCAGCACGTCGGGGCGCGGGATCGGGCCGCCGGGCGCAAATTCATTGAAACCACGAATGGCATTCGCCACCTCGTCACCGGAGCCCTCCCCCTGCACCTTCACCGGCCAGACCAGCACATGCACGGGGAAGCGATCGGAGATGCGGTGCAGGATATCGCGAATGACGGCGCCGGTCGGCGAGGTGACGACGCCGATCACCTTTGGCATGAAGGGGAGCCGGCGCTTGCGCTCGGGATCGAAGAGACCTTCGGCGCCGAGCTTGCGCTTACGCTCCTCCAGAAGCGCCATCAGGGCGCCGGCGCCGGCGGGCTCCAGGGTCTCGATGACGATCTGGTATTTCGACGAGCCCGGGAAGGTCGTCACCTTGCCGGTCGCAATGACTTCCATCCCCTCCTCGGGGCGGAATTTCAGCTTGGAGAACGTGCCCTTCCAGATCACCGCATCGATGCGGGCGCGATCGTCCTTCAGCGAGAAATAGGCATGGCCTGAGGAATGTGGCCCGCGATAGCCGGAAATTTCCCCGCGCACGCGCACCTGGTCGAACGCGTTCTCGACCGTGCGCTTGATCGATCCGGACAATTCCGAGACGGAGTATTCCGTCAGGTTCGAAGGCGAATCATTCTCAAAAAAGCTGCTCATGTCCTCTTTCTAGCCGATGTCGCGGTAAATGCGGAGCCTGATGCATACCCCTTAAGTCTGAATCGATCGAAGGAAAGGATGCGCGCATATTTAAGGTGCCGCCGCCTCCTTTGCATGTCCCATAAAGGGCGCGGAGCCTATTGCTTCATCGAACGTTAACCCTGCTGGCAAAGCCTTTCTTAGCCATCCATGCGTAAACCTGTGCAAACTGGTTCTTGGTAAAGAGGATATGGAGCGATGATTTTCGCGACCGCCACGATCATCGGAATTGCCGCCGGCCTGCAGCGCACGACGATCGGCGCGCTGCTCGGCGTCGCGCTGGTGAGCATCGCCTTCATGGTCGCCGTCGCCACATCGATCGTTCCCCCGCCGCTGACGACATTGTTCATCGCGCTTGGCGGCTACAATCTCGGCTTCATCGGCTATCTGATCACGGCCGACATGACGGAGCAACGCCGCGCCTGAAAGCAACTTCGGGAAGTGCGTCGCCGTTTCCTATCCGAAGTTACGTGAAATCGAGCGGTTCGGCTCAATTCTATGGCTTGACGCGGAAGAACTGCACATCCGACACCGCCGGCGCGGCAATAGGTTCCAGATAAGCGGGGACCCGCCCGGCACTCAGCTGGGCATAAAGCCCCTTCGGTGCCCGCTCGCTCAAGAGCTCCGCCTGCGGATCACCCTTGCAGAAAGCCACAATCGTCACCTTTGCCTCGCGCAGAAGCGCTTCCGCCTGCTGCGGTTCAGCAAGGCCGATATGCAGCTCTGCCAACATCCCGTTGGGATCGCGATGATAGGGGCCGGAGAGTGTGCGATGGGGCGTGAAGCGCAAAATCGGCGCTCCCATATTTGAGGCCGCTGCGACGCCCCCCGGCTCAAGCCCTGCGATCGGCGCCAGGGCCTCCTTGGAGGCGCAATTGGCAGACTCCTCCGCCTTGGCCGGTGTCGCGGCCGCAAAGCCGTTGACGATCCCCTTGCTTGCAAGCGCACCGCCCACCGCCCAAACGGCCGGAACGGAAGCCAGTGCCGTCACCGCGTAAAGCAGAACGGAGCGCAGATTTTTGGTATCGGCCATATAGCTTTTCCGCAGCTCGGCGATCACCAATGCCAATGGCGGTATGGCCAGCAGATTGGTAAATTCCGCGCCGCGCACCTGCACCAGCGTAATCACCCAATTGATCGCGATCAGAGCCATCAGCATTGAATGAAGGCTCGCGCGATTGCCCCGCAGCATACGAACCGCGCAAATGAGCATCGCCAGGAGACCCGTCGCATAGAAGGCACCGAGCGTATCGGGCTGCCTGTGGGCCACGGAGATGATCGATTGCGCCTCGGTCACCCTGCTCAGCCAGAGGTCCACCAGCAGCGGGTCCAGATCGGCAAGCGGATTGCGCAGGCATTGCGGCGCGAGCGCGACGGTCGTGGCAAACACGAACGCTCCATTGACCAGCAAAACCGCGATGCGCCATGGCCGCGACAGACGGCTGGCAAAGAGCGTCGACAGGAAAAGCCCGATGCAGCCGGCACTGACGATGCCGTAAAAGCCAAGCGAGAGATTGTCGCAGGTAACGCTCGAATAGAGACGCGGTGGCACCAGCGAGAAAAAGGCGGCGCTGACGGCAATCGTCAGCGTCAGGGCAAAAGCCGTGGCAGCGGGTGCGAAGGCTTCGCCCTTCCAAGCCCATATGCAGGCGACCGACATGCAGGCGACGGCGACGAAAGGCGTCGTTTCCGCGCCGATGCCGAGCTGGATGGCAAGGGCGATGGCGGCAATGGCGAAGTTGCGCGGCCGATAGGTCTCGTCCGCCAGCATCGCGACCGTGAGGGCGACGAGGCCGAGCTGGACATTGTCGTGATCGATGGAGCCCGGCACGAAGCGCGGCGACATGACCACGAACAGGGAGGTCAGGATCAGTGAGAAATGCATGCCTTCCGCGCCGGCGATGCGACGGCCGGCAAGGCCCATGAAGAACATCAACGGCAGGATAAGCACCAGCGGCCAGACAGTCAGTGCCGCCGCTTCGGCGCCTTCCGGCGAAAAGAACATCCGGAAGAAGAGGATGAGGCTTGCAATCGGCAGGTCGATGAAGCGCGACCAGTGCATCAGCGTCCCGCCTTCGAGGCCGAGACGATATTGCATCATGTCGAACCAACCCTGGCCGGCGAGGAAATCGCGCACTTCGACAAGGCGCATCGCGTCGTCATTGTCGGGGCCGACATAGTCCGTGAGGTTACGATGAATGACGAGCTGCGCGATGATGATGACGACGACATAGATGAGCGCAACCAAGGCAGGATGAGACCAGCGCTGTGGCGCTGTCTTCTCTGCCGCTCCGGCTGCCTCGGGTGGCATTGCCAGCGTCTGCGCCATCTCGATAAACCCCATGTTGGAAGGATAGTAAGGAGATAGGCTAGCGGCTGCGCATCAAAAAACAGTAAAGCGCCTGTGAGCCGCCGAATTCATCACGATAATGTTTTTCGCAGAGCCGAGATCCCGCCATTTTTATTACGCAGCCATAGGGTCTTATTAACAGCCAGCGGGATAAGCTCTCGTCCGGATCGTCCATCAGGCCTCAACTTGACTTTACGCGTAGGAACAACCGGCCAAGACCATGTGGAATGAGAAGCTGAGCATCGCCGTCCTTCTGCCCTGCTACAACGAAGCTGCGACGATCGGCGACGTCGTGCGTGGTTTCCGCAAGGCGCTGCCGCAGGCGACGGTCTACGTCTACGACAACAATTCCACCGATGGCACGGCGCTGCACGCGATGCTCGCGGGCGCGACCGTCGTGCGCGAGCGCCGGCAGGGCAAGGGGCATGTGGTACGGCGCATGTTCGCCGATATCGAGGCCGATATCTACGTCATGGCCGATGGCGACGGCACCTATGCGTCCGAGGACGCCGAAGAGCTGATCCGCACGCTGCTGACCGAGGGATCCGACATGGTCGTCGGCACCCGCCGCAACGTTCGCAGTGATGCCGGGCGCCAGGGTCATGCCTTCGGCAACCGCATCTTCAACTGGCTCTATCGCACCATTTTCGGTGCTGACTTCACCGATATCTTCTCCGGCTACCGCGCCTTTTCGCGCCGCTTCGTCAAGAGTTTCCCGGCCGTGTCGGGCGGCTTCGAGATCGAGACCGAAATGTCGGTGCATGCATCGCGGCTGAAGTTGCCCGTCAGCGAACTGGAACTCGACTACGGCCGGCGGCCGGAAGGGTCGCACTCGAAGCTTTCCACCTTCCGCGACGGTGGCAAAATCCTCTGGATGTTCGCGATGCTGATGAAGGAAACGCGGCCTTTCGCCTTTTTCGGCATATTGAGCGCCGTTGCCATGGAGCTCAGCATCGGCTTCGGCATTCCGGTCCTTGCCGAATATTTCGAAACCGGGCTGGTGACGCGCATGCCGACCTGGGTGCTTTCCGTGGCACTGACGATGATCGCCTTCATGCTGTTCACGGCCGGCCTGATCCTCGATTCGGTGGCTCGCGCCCGCGCGGAGCAGTTGCGCATTCACTATATGAGCCTCGCCAAGCCGGCGCCCCGCGAAAACGGCGACGATCGGATGGTCTATATGGCCGAACTCGAAAAACCTGCAAGCCGGAAGAAAAGGGCGAAGGCTGCATGAAGAAGCTCTTTCGCTTCCTGATCGCCGGCGGCGTCGGCTTCATCGTCGATGCCGGTGTGTTGCATCTGTTGCTGTGGTTTACGCCCTTCGGCCCCTTCGTCGGCCGGGCACTCTCGATCCCGAGTGCGCTGCTCGCCACCTGGTTTATCAACCGCAACTTCACCTTCGGCCGGTCCAACCGGTCGCTGGCTTCGGAAGGCTTTCGCTATGGTTCGGTCGGCCTGACCTCGGCGCTCTTGAACTATGCCCTCTTCAGTTCATTGCTGATGACCGAACCGTCATTGCGGCCGATCATCGCGCTGACGCTTGCTTCGGCGGCGGCAACGGCGTTCAGCTTCTTCGGCTATTCACGCTTCGTTTTCCGCCACCGGCAAAACCCCTAAATCCTATCAGATTGGCTCCCAGTCATCCTTCTCGCTGGCGCGGTAGATGGCGTCGATGACCTTCTGGTTGAGCTTCGAGCTTTCCAGAGACACGACTTCCGCACCTTGACCCAGTGCTGCCGAAGCAAAAGCTTCCGCCTCGCGCCTGTACTGGCGGCTGTCGGGAAAACGGAAGATCTGGGATTCCGAATGGCCGCGATTGGTCAGTTCCAGCTCTTCAACGCCGTAGCGATCGGCATTGAAGGGTGATTTCACCTCGATAAAGCCGTCGGTGCCGTGGAAGACCATGACTTGGCGGTTGGCCATCTGCGTCGAGATGTAGAAGCTCAGCTCGAAATCGCCGAAATCGGCCTTGACGCTGGAATAGATGTCGGTGCCGAATTCCGGATCGCGCTCAGTGACGGCCTGAATGCGCAGGGGTTCGCGGCCGGTGACGAAACGGGTGCTGATCGTCGGGTAGACACCGATATCGGGCAGACCGCCACCGCCGAGCGCCGGAATATTGCGCATGTTGCCGGCATCGCGGTTAAAATAGGTGAAGGCACCCTGGATGTGACGCAGGCGGCCGATGGCGCCATCGGCCAGCAGCGAGCGAACCTTCCGCCAGACCGGTGCATAGGTAACCATATAGGCTTCCGTCACCAGGACCTTGTTGCGGTCGCGGGCGGCGATCAGGCTGTCGATGTCTTCAGCCTTGAGCGCGATCGGCTTTTCGCACAGCACATGCTTGCCGGCATCGGCAGCCTTGATCGTCCATTCGACATGCTGCGAGGTCGGCAGGGGGATATAGACGGCGTCGATCGTGTCGGAGGCGAGCATCTCCTCATAGGAGCCGAAGGCATGCGGCACGGAGAAGCGGTCGGCCATCTGGCGAGCACGAGCGAGATCGCGGCTGGCGATGGCCGTGACAACACAATTTTCCGCATCCTGAATGGCGGGCACGACCAGATCGCGGCCGATCTTCGCGGTCGACAGAATTCCGAAACGCAGCATGATCTCTCTCCTGAAGCATCGTCCCGAAGCAGACGGCCGCGTGGCGATGATCGCGACATGGCCTTCCGGCGGGATCCTTGGTGAACACGGTGGGGTCAAGCGAAACGGGGCATTTCGCTCTTAACGAAACCGGCGCCAACCTTATTCGGCCCTTGCCGAAGGCGCAACGCCCGAAGCGGATTGTGGGAGCGGAGGCGACGTCATGACGATCATCAGGCCATGTCCTTATTTGTCCTCTTTCTGTCTGCCAGATGGCTTTCGAAGCTTCCAAGCGATGCCTAATCTCGGCTATCCTTCAAGCACAGGAGATACGAAAATGTCCCACACGGATACCGCACTGCTCGTCATCGATGTCCAGGAATCCTTTCGCCAGCGCCCCTATTGGCGAACGGACGACCTGCCAGCCTTCACGAACCGCCTGCAGGCGCTGATCGACGGCGCCAAGGCGAAGGGCATTCCCGTCGTGCAGATTTTCCATGTCGAGGACGGCGACGCGCATTTCAGCCTCGAGAGCGGGTTCGTTCGCAAGCTCGATGAAATCTCGCTGGAGGCCGACGCTATCTTCCACAAGCGCCGCCATTCGGCGCTCGTCGGTTCCGGCCTCGATGTCTGGCTGGTGGCAAACGGCATCCGCAAGGTGATCGTTTCGGGCATTCGCACGGAGCAATGCTGCGAGACGACCACCCGGCACGCCTCCGACCTCGGCTACGAGGTCGACTACGTCACCGAGGCGACGCTGACCTTCCCGATGACGCATGCCTCGGGCACCGTCTTCAGCGCCGATGATATCAAGAAGCGCAGCGAGCTGGTGCTGTCAGGCCGTTTCGCCCGCATCACAACGATCGAAGAGGCGCTTGCCGACGCATCGATCCGGAGTGCCGCATGACCCAAAACGACCGGCGCCTCCATCGGCGGATCATTCCCGTTTACGTCGTTCTGCCGCCCTATACGCTGCTGATGGACGTGGCCGGGCCGGTGGAGGTGTTGCGCCGCGCCAATATCGAACAGGACGACGTCCTGTTCGATTACCAGTTCATTGCTGCCCAGCCAGCGCAGACGACCTCGGTCGGGCTGATGCTTGCCGATCTCAAGCCGCTGCCGGATCACATTCCCGATGGCGCCTATGTCATCCTGTCCGGCAGCGTCACGCCGCCCGACGATGCCGAGGATATCGAGCCGGAGCTCGCCAAGCTTGCGAGCTGGCTAAGAGGTGCGATACGTCCGGGCATTACCATTGTCACCATCTGCTCGGGAGCGGTGCTTGCCGCCCGGGCCGGATTGATGGACGGCTATGCCTGCACGACCCATGCCGCCTGCCTCGACGAAGTCAGGGAATTTGCCCCGACGGCGAGAGTTCTCGACAACCGGCTTTATGTCGAAGACCGCGATCGCTATTCCAGCGCCGGCATCACGACAGGCACCGACCTGATGCTGCATCTCGCCTCCAAGCTGACCTCGCCGGTGACGGCGCTGACGATTGCCCGGCACATGGTCGTGTATATGCGGCGAACCGGCGCCGAACCGCAGCTCTCGCCCTGGCTCAGCGGCCGCAACCATGTTCACCCCGCCATCCATCGTGTTCAGGATGCAATCATGGCCGATCCGGCTCACACATGGTCGCTCTCCGAGCTTGCCGGCATCGGCGCGATGAGCGCGCGGCATATTTCACGGCTGTTTCAGGAGCATGCCGGCCTGTCTGTCACGGCCTATGTCAATCTAATGCGGGTCACGCTGGCGCGCGACGTGCTTGCCAATTCGCGGCTAGACATGGAGCGCGTGGCGGAAAAATCCGGTTTCGCATCGCCACGGCATATGCGGCGCGTCTGGTCGAAATACAACACGCTGCCGCCCAGCCACTATCGGCGCTCGGCGGCGGAATAAAGAAATCGTTTGTGGCGTTCATTGCGAAAGGTCGCTAGCCTTGCCCTGTCCCTTCACGCCGGCGCCCGCTCGCCGGCCTGCCCCTCACGTGATTTGGAGAGATATCATGGACATGCGCAAGCTTGGACGAACCGATCTGTTTGTCGCCCCCATTGTGTTCGGCGGCAACGTCTTCGGCTGGACGGCCGATGAGAAAACCTCCTATGCACTGCTCGACGCCTTCTTCGACGCCGGCTTCAACACGATCGATACGGCCGATGTCTATTCCCGCTGGGTTCCCGGCAACAAGGGCGGCGATTCCGAAGAGATCATCGGCAAATGGCTGAAGCAGGGCCGCGTTCAGCGCGACAAGGCCATCATCATCACCAAGGTCGGATCGGAGATGGGGCCGGGCAAGAAGGGCCTTAAGGCCGACTATATCATCGAGGCGGCCGAGGCTTCGCTGAAGCGGCTGCAGACCGATCACATCGATCTCTATCTCTCGCACTGGCCGGATCCCGAGACGCCGCATGAGGAATCGCTTGCCGCCTATGCCAAGCTGAAGGAACAGGGCAAGATCCGCCATGTCGGCTGCTCGAACCTCGATGCGACGCAGCTCCTGGCTTCGCTCGATGCCGCCGCCAAGGCCGGCCTGCCGCGATACGACGTGCTGCAGCCCGAATATAACCTCTATGCCCGCGACAGCTTCGAAGGGCCACTGGCGGATCTCTGCGTTCAAGAAGATATTGGCGTCATCACCTATTTCAGCCTCGCCGCCGGCTTCCTGACCGGCAAATACCGCAGCAAGGCGGATACCGAGGGGCGGGCGCGCGAGAACCGGGTCGCCGCCTATCTCGACGACAAGGGCCTGCGCATTCTCGCCGCTCTCGACAAGATCGCCGCCGAAACCGGCGCAAAGCCCGCCGAGATCGCGCTTGCCTGGCTGCTGCGCAAGCGCGGCGTCACCGCCCCGATCGCCAGCGCGACTAGCCTCAGCCAGCTCGACGCGCTCATCAATTCGGCGAAGCTTTCGCTTTCAGATGACGCCATGCGCCTGCTCGACGCAGCCGGCGAATAGATAGAGGCCAAATAAACAAGGACGGGCCGATGACAGTGACGATACGAGATGCCAGACCCGAAGACGAAGCGCGCTGGCGAGCGCTTTGGGACGGATATCTGGCCTTTTACGGCGTCACCATCGCGCCTGACATCACCGATGCAACATGGCGCCGGGTCTTCGATCCGGCGTCAACGATCTTCATGCGCGTGGCCGAGGTCGATGGCGAGGTGCAGGGCTTCACGCTCTGCATCACCCATGAAGGCACATGGGTGCGCGCACCCGACTGCTATCTGGAGGACCTATTCGTCGATGAAAGCGCCAGAGGCCACGGCGTCGGCCGGGCGCTCCTCGACGATCTCGTTACGCTCTGCAAGAAGAATGGCTGGGGCCGGCTTTACTGGCACACCGAAGAAGGCAATGCGACTGCCCGCAAGCTCTACGACACCTATGTCGAGAGCGACGGGCACATTCGCTATCGCATCAGCTTCTGAGTTTGGGAAAACCTTCATAATGGGCGGAATGATCGCCCTCCCAATTGGCCATGCCCGGCTTGGTCAGCATGCCGCGCGGGCTGACAAAGCTTTGAATCGTCCGCTTGGGTCGCTCGTGCCACTGGATATTGAAGGCCCATAGTTTCGGGAAGAAGCAGAGGGACGCGTAGGATAGATGATCGTGGATCCACCAGGCAAGCTTCTGCCAATCGCCCTCATGGCTGTGATGATCGATGAGCCATGGCACGACGATGCAGACGGCCGAGCCCATGCAGCCGTCGAGATCGCGCATGTCCCAGATATGGTGCGCAGCGGTGTGGGGATTGGTCGAGCAATTCAGCCCGTTCTTGTTGCCGAAGGCATTGACCTCGGGCGAACGATAGCCGGAACGGATATGTAGCCGGCCAAATGTCGCCTCCAGCGGCTCCAGCAATTCCTCGCAGAGCCTGCGGCCAGCTTCAATCGCCAGATCGGGGTCTTCGGGGATATTGGGAATGCGATAGAAATCTGATACTTCCGAATGCAGGAAATCGCGAAAGAAGAAGTTCTTCGACAACCTGACACGGCCGAGATCCTCGAGCCCCTTCATCGACCCCGGTTTTCTCATCGCTGCAATTCCTTCCTGAAACCATCCGATCAGTCGAGACGAGTTATGGCATCGCCGCCACCCGATTTCTGTCAGCAGTCGCTCATTGCTTGTCCAACGCAATTCCGGACGTTCTAAGGCCCCGTATATTTGAAGAAATCGATGAAGGCTCTGAGGGCCGGGCGCATTTGGCGGCGGCTCGGATAATAGATGCAGAAACCGGGATAGGGCGGGCACCAGTCCTCAAGCACTCGGATAAGCTTGCCCTCGGCCAGCTCCTGCTGCACGCGGATATCGAAGAGATAGGCAAGGCCGGCGCCGTTGACAGCCGCGAGAACCCCGAGCCGATCCTCGATGACGATCAAGGGTCCGTCGACGGCAACGACCAGCTCCTGGCCATCCTTCTCGAATTCCCAGCGATAGATCGAGCCATCGGTGAAGCGCCGCTTGATGCAGCGGTGATGGACGAGATCGCGCGGATGCAACGGCTTCGGATTCTTTTTGAAATAGGCCGGGGAGCCGGCAATCACGGTGCGGATATCAGGCGAGACCTTTACCGCAATCATGTCGCCCTCGATGCTCTCCTCCAGCCGGATGCCAGCATCATAGCCTTCCTTGACGATATCGCTGAAGCCATCCTCGTTGGCGATCTCCAGCGTGATATCAGGATAGGTGTTGAGGAAATCGCCCAGCCGCGGCGCCATCAAGAGATCCGAGGCGAAGCGCGGCGCGGTGATACGCAGCGTTCCCGCCGGGCGGCCTCGGGTCGCAAGCGTATCCTCCAGTGCGATGTCGATCTCCTCCAGAGCCGGCGCTAAGCGCTGAAGCAGTGCCTGCCCCTCCTCCGTCGGCAGCACGCTACGCGTGGTGCGGGCGAGCAACCGCACGCCCAAGCTTTCCTCGAGGCTGGAGATGGCATGGCTGACCGCGGATGGTGCGATCGACAGTTCCTTGCCGGCAGCGCGGAAGCTGCGATGGGCGGCGACGGCGGCAAATACCGCGAGTTGGGAGAGCTGTGTTCGGTTCATTGATCTAAATTATAGAACAACCTGTAAGAATTTGCATGGATTTTCATCCACTATCCAGAATCCTACATTGAGTTCGTAGGCAGCGAACACAAACCCTGCCGCTCCCATACGTCTCAAGAGGAATACATTATGAAAACCCGCAGGCTTGGTAAGGATCTCACCGTTTCCGCCGTTGGACTTGGCTGCATGGGCATGAGCTTTGCCTATGGCGCGGCCGACGAGGCCGAATCCGTCAAGACGCTCCATCGCGCCGTCGATCTCGGCGTCACCTTTTTCGATACGGCTGAAGTCTATGGCCCCTTTACCAACGAGGAGCTGCTAGGCCGTGCGCTGAAGCCGGTTCGCGACCGCGTGGTCATCGCCACCAAATTCGGCTTCAAGCTCGATCACACGAAATCAGGTCCGGCTGCCATGATCGGCGTCGATAGCCGGCCCGAACATGTCAAGGCAGTAGCCGAAGCCTCGCTGAAGCGGCTCGGCACCGATGTCATCGATCTCTATTACCAGCATCGCGTCGATCCGAACGTGCCGATCGAAGACACGGTCGGCGCCATGGCGGAGCTGGTGAGAGAGGGCAAAGTGCGGGCACTTGGCTTGTCCGAAGCCGGTTCTGCCACCATCCGCCGCGCCCATGCGGTGCATCCGATCGCCGCTGTGCAGAGCGAATACTCACTCTGGACCCGCGATCCGGAAGAGGATGTGCTTGCCACCTGCCGCGAACTCGGCATCGGCTTCGTGCCCTATAGCCCACTCGGTCGCGGCTTCCTGACCGGTGCGATCCACAAGACGGACGATCTTGCCGCCGATGATTTCCGCCGCTCGCTGCCGCGCTTCCAGGACGAGAATTTCGATGCCAACGCGGCACTCGTCGCAAGACTTCAGGCGCTGGCCGAGGAAAAGGGCGTCACGGCGGCACAACTGGCGCTCGCATGGGTGCTGCATCAGGGCGATGACATCGTGCCGATCCCCGGCGCGCGCAAGCTGCACCATCTCGAGCAGAACGCGGCGGCCGCCGATATCATACTGTCGCCGCAGGAGTTGAAGGAACTCGGCGGCATCATCTCGCCGCAAACGGTCGCCGGAAAACGGTATACCGATGCCGCGTTGGCGATGACGAATATATGACAAATGGGCTGCTCCGTCTGCCCAAGCGAAGACACCGGCCGCAAAGGCCGGTGTCTTTTTGGGATCGAAAAGAAAAGTGAAACATCGCAGAGCGGAGGGCGGAACATGCGAATCGCCTGAATTGCAGGCTTTTTCAAACCCCTACGTTGATCGTCAGGGACGCGAAGCTCATTCAGAAGCTCCACGCTCGGTTGACAAACGGGCACGAAATTTGAAGATTGCCGCCATCAAAAACGGGCAGCGTCGGGGGGACTTATGTCTAAGCGCGCGTTTATCGGCTTCTCTGCTTTTCTTCTCGCCACTTTCGCCTCTCTGAACCCTTCGGCCGCTGCCGACGTCAAGCGCCAGGTGGTCACCACGAAGGACGGCGATTACTTCGGTTTCGATCTGCGCACCGAGCAGAACGTGACGCTGGACCAGTGCTCGGCCGCCTGTATCGGCGACAAGTCCTGCAAGGCCTTCACCTATAATCCGAAGGTGAAGTGGTGCTTCATGAAGTCGGACTTCAACCAGCTGAACAGCTTCCCCGGCGCGATCGCCGGCAAGATCGTCGAGACGGCCGCCACCACCGAGCCGGATATCGGCGCGGCACCCGCCCTTTCCTTCCTCTCCGACAATTTCGTCCAGAGCGCGCGCGACGCGAAAAGCACGCTGACGCTCGGTAATGAGCTGAAAGGCCAGGGTGTCGAGAGCCTGATCGCGCTCGGCCGCATCGAGCTGACCTCGGGCAACGTCAACAATGCCCTGAACGCCTTCCAAGGCGCGCTTTCGCTCAATCCCGACAATGGCGATCTGTGGATCGAGATGGCACGCGCCGCCAATACGATCACGAACGACACCGGCGTCGCCACGCGCGCCGCCTATGCCGCGCTCAACGGCTACCAGCTGACCCGCACACGCAGCAGCCGCGCCGATGCGCTGTCTGTGCTCGCCGAGTCGCTGAAGAATGCGCAGAACTACCGCCCGGCGCTCAGCGCCTACAAGGCAAGCCTCGAGCTCACCAGCTCTGCCGCCGTCCAGGCGGCCTATGACGATCTGAGGGCACGCCAGGGCTTCCGCGTCACGGGCAATACGCTCGACAACGACAATGCCTCGCCGCGCGCCTGTGCGCAGTTCTCCGAAAAGCTGGTGAAGAGCGGTGTCGATTACACCCCCTTCGTCACCGTCAATAACGCCGCGCCGAAGGGCGTCGATGCCAAGGACAACCAGATCTGCGTCGAAGGCCTGGAATTCGGCCAGCACTACCGCATCTCGCTGCGCGCCGGCCTGCCCTCCTCGGTGGATGAAAATCTCGCCTCGCAGGTCAATGTCGACATGTACGTCAAGGATCGCACGGCTTCGCTGCGCTTCACGGGTGACAATTTCGTCCTGCCCTCGACCGCGCGCCGCGGCATTCCGATCATTTCGGTCAACGCCACTACGGCCAATCTGAAGCTCTATCGCATCGGCGACCGCAATATCCCCCAGCTGCTGAACGGCTCGCAATTCCTGACGCAGATGGACAGCTACAGCGCCCAGACCGTCCAGGACACCAATGGCGAGCTGGTCTGGCAGGGCTCGATCGAGATCAAGCAGGACCTCAACAAGGAAGTCGCGACCAGCTTCCCGGTCGACGAGGTGCTGCCGAAGCGCAAACCCGGCGTCTATGTGCTGACGGCGGTTGCGCCTGAGAGCGGCGGTCATGAGTGGGACCCGCAGGCGACGCAATGGTTCGTGGTTTCCGATATCGGCGTCACCACCTATGCCGGTACCGACGGGCTGAGCGTTTTCGCCCGCTCGCTCGGCAACGCCAAGCCGCTCGCCGGCGTTCAGCTGCAACTGCTCGCCAAGAACAATGAAATCCTTGGGACAGCGAAGACCGACGACAATGGCCGCGCCACCTTCAGCGCCGGCCTGATGCGCGGCACGGCGGGTATGACGCCGGCCGTCATCACCGCTGAGAATGGCGATCAGGATTATGTCTTCCTCGACATGACGCGCGCCGGCTTCGATCTTTCCGACCGCGGCGTGGCAGGCAGAACCGCGCCCGGCGCGATCGACCTGCTGAGCTGGACCGAGCGCGGCATCTACCGCGCCGGCGAGACCGTGCATGCATCCGCGCTTGCCCGCGACGTCAGCTCGACAGCCGTCGAAAACCTGCCGCTCACCTTCGTCTTCCTGCGCCCGGATGGCGTCGAGGACCGCCGCATCGTCACCGACGGCGGCAAGCTCGGCGGTTATAATGTCGACTTGCCGCTGCAGCAGACCTCAATGCGCGGCACCTGGACGATGAACATCTATACCGATCCGAAGGGCTCCTCCATCGGCTCGCAGACCTTCCTCGTCGACGATTTCGTGCCGGATCGCATCGAATTCGACATGAAGAGCGACGCCAAGGAGATCGAAGTCGGCCAGCCGACGCCTGTTAATGTCGATGGACGCTACCTCTATGGCGCACCGGCCGCCGGCCTCAATCTGGAAGGCGAAGTTACGCTGAAGCCGACGCGTCAGAGCGACGCCTACAAGGGCTATCAGTTCGGCCTCGCCGATGAGGGCGCGGGCAAGGACAATAATGACAATGATGACGAGGACAGCAGCGGCGGCGACAGCAAGGCCGAAAGCACGCAAGTGCCGCTCGACGACCTGCAGGCACTGGACGAGAATGGCAAGACCACCTTCAACGTCACGATCAACGACACGCCTTCGACCACGCAGCTCCTGAACGCCAATATCACCGTGCGCATGCAGGAGGCCGGCGGCCGCGCCGTCGAGCGCTCGCTGACCTTGCCCGTCAAGGCGGATGGTCCGCGCATCGGCATCAAGCCGGAATTCGACGGCGATCTCGGCGAAAATGCCGTCGGCAATTTCCACGTCATCGCTGTCGACGCCAACGGCCAGAAGCAGGCCATGCAGGGCATGACCTGGAAGCTGCTGAGTGTCGAGCGCAATTATCAATGGTATCGCGACGGCAGCAGCTGGAAATACGAGCCGATCATGTCCACCAAGCAGGTGGCGGTCGGCACGGTCAACGCCACGAGGGATGGCGCGGCGATTTCCATGCCGGTCACCTGGGGCCGCTACCGCTTGGAAGTCTCCACTGCCGATGCGAACGGTCCGGAATCCAGCATCGAGTTCAATGCGGGCTGGTATGTGGCCTCCACCTCGACGGAAACGCCGGATGCGTTGGAGATCGCGCTCGACAAGGAAAGCTACCATGTCGGCGATACCGCCAAGCTCAAGGTGACCTCGCGCTATGCCGGCCAGCTGATGGTGACGGCCGGCTCCGAAACGCTGATCTCGGTCACCAATGCCGATATCGGCGCCAATGGCGGCGAAGTGGACGTTCCCGTCACCACCGACTGGGGCGCCGGCACCTATCTGACAGCGACGCTCTTCCGCCCCGGCGAGGCGCAGGAAAGCCGCATGCCGATGCGTGCCATCGGCATCAAATGGGCACCGGTCGATCCCGGCGAGCGCAAGCTGCAGGTCAAGATCGACGCGCCCGAGAAGACGCTGCCGCGCCAACCACTCAATATCGCTCTACAGGTCGCCGGCGCAGGCGCCAATGATGACGCCTATGTGACGATCGCCGCTGTCGATGTCGGCATTCTCAATCTGACGCGCTACCAGCCGCCGGCACCGGACGAGTGGTATTACGGCCAGCGCCAACTCGGCCTTGAAATCCGCGACATTTACGGTCGCCTCATCGACGGCTCGCTCGGCGCAACCGGCAAGCTGCGCACCGGTGGCGACGGCGGACAGGCGGCCCTGCAGGCAAGCCCGCCGAAGGAAAAGCTGATCGCGTTCTTCTCCGGGCCAATCAAGCTCGATGCCGAGGGCAAAGCGAATATCAGCTTCGATATCCCGCAATTCAACGGCACGGCACGGCTGATGGCCGTTGCCTGGTCGAAAGCAGGCGTCGGCCACGCGACACGGGACGTGATCATCCGTGACCCCGTCGTCGTCACCGCAAGCTTGCCGAAGTTCCTCGCGCCTGGGGACAAGGCCAACCTGCGTCTCGACGTCGCCAATACGGATGCCCCTGCCGGCGAGTATACGCTCGCGGTGGCGGGCAACAGCGCCGTGACCGTGGATGCAAGCGCCACGCAGCAGAAGATCAACCTGCAGGCCGGCGGCAAATACGCCATCACGCTGCCGCTGACCGGCGGGCAGCCCGGCGACGGCACGATCTCGATCAAGCTGTCGAATGCATCGGGCATGTCGCTCGACCAATCGGTCGATATTCCCGTTCGCCCGTCGCAGCTGCCGATCACCGAACGGCGCGTCATCGCGCTTGCGCCCGGCAAGAGCCTGACCGTCAATGCCGACCTTCTCGCCGACAGCGTGCTGCCCGGCGCCTCGGTCAGCGTCAATGTCAGCCGCTCCAGCGCCTTCGACGTGCCGGCACTGCTGATGAGCCTCAGCCGCTATCCCTATGGCTGTGCGGAACAGACGGCGAGCAGCGCGATGCCATTGCTCTATTTCAGCGACATGGCGATCAAGAACGGCCTTGCTGATGACACCGAAATCCGCAAGCGCGTGCAGGACGCCATCTATCGCGAAATGTCCTACCAGTCCTCGACCGGCAGCTTCGGTCTCTGGAGCCCCGGTTCGGGCGATCTCTGGCTCGACGCCTATGTGACCGACTTCCTGACCCGCGCACGCGAGCAGAAGTACAATGTGCCGGATCAGGCCATGGTGCAGGCGCTGGAGAACCTCCAGAATGCGCTGAGCGCCAATACCAACGTCAAGGACAACGGCAACGAGATCGCCTATGCGCTCTATGTGCTGGCGCGCAACAAGAAGGCATCGATCAGCGATCTGCGCTACTACGCCGACACGATGCTGAACGACTTCCCGACGCCGTTCTCCAAGGCGCATCTGGCGGCCGCTCTCGCGCTCTATGGAGATGCTCAGCGCTCGCGCAACATCTTCGTGGACTCGCTGCAGATGTCGCAGAAGGCGGCGGTCACCAAAGTCAGCTTTGTCCGCTCGGATTACGGTTCGTCGCTGCGCGATGGCGCCGCCGTGCTGGCGCTGGCTGCCGAAAGCCGTCCCGTGCCGCCGATCATTCCCGAACTCGCTAGCGTCGTCGCCAAAGATTGGCAGACCAAGAAATATACCAGCACGCAGGAACAGACCTGGATGCTGCTTGCTGCCCGCGCCCTCCAGAATGGCGACGACGGCCTGACGCTCGATGTCAATGGTGCTGCCCATAGCGGCACTTATATGGCGCAGATGTCCGGAGACGCCCTGATGAGCCATCCGCTGACCGTCACCAACACCACCCGCCAGCCGCTGTCGGCGGCCGTGACCACGGTCGCGGCTCCGGTTGCGCCGCTGCCGTCAGGCGGCAACGGCTTCGCCATCGAGCGCAAATACTACACGCTCGATGGCGAAGAGGCGAATGTCAGCCAGGCACAGCAGAACGAGCGGTATGTCGTCGTGCTGCATGTGACGGAGAGTAACGACTGGCCGCAGCGCCTGCTGGTGACCGATCTCCTGCCCGCCGGCTTCGAGATCGACAATCCGAGCATCGTCAACAGCGCCCAACTCTCGAACTTCGACTGGCTGAGCGACATTCAGCCGGCCCATGTCGAATTCCGCAACGACCGTTTCGTCGCAGCCTTCGACCAGGGCTCCGGCGCCGATCGTGACCTGACCTTCGCCTATGTCGTGCGCGCCGTGACCCCCGGCGTCTACGATCATCCGGCCGCAAGCGTCGAGGACATGTATCGTCCGCAGTTCTCGGCCCGCACGGCGATGGGCCGCATGGAGGTGCTTGCTGCACAGAAGTAAGAGCCGTCATGAAGAGACGATGGAAGATTGCGATCGGCTTCGGAGCCACTGCCTCGGCGGCGGTGGCGCTGGTCTTCGGCCTTGAGGCTGCGGACCGCGCCTATCCGCCGCCGCTCGACAATGCCCGCGTGGTCTCTGCCGAGGTGCTCGACGCCAATGGCGATCTCTTGCGCGCCTTTGCCACGCCCGCGGGCCGCTGGCGGCTGAAGACCGGCGTTGCCGATGTCGATCCGCAATATCTGCGCATGCTGGTCGCCTATGAGGACCGCCGCTTCTACGATCACCACGGCGTCGATCCCATGGCGATCGGCCGTGCCGTCCTGCAACTCCTCACGCATGGCCGCATCGTTTCAGGCGGCTCGACGCTCTCCATGCAGGTGGCGCGACTGATCGAGCCGCGCGGCGAGCGCTCTATGGCGGCGAAGCTGCTGCAGGTCGTCCGCGCCATCCAGATCGAGCGGCGGCTGACCAAGGAGCAGATTCTCGACCTCTACCTGACGCATGCGCCCTATGGCGGCAATCTGGAGGGCGTTCGGGCGGCGAGCCTTGCCTATTTCGGCAAAGAGCCACGCCACCTGACCGTCGCGCAGGCAGGCCTGCTTGTGGCACTGCCGCAGCTGCCGGAAAAGCGCCGGCCGGACCGCAACCTCGCCGCCGCCCTGGCTGCCCGACATCGCGTGCTCGAGCGCGCCGCCGTCGCTACAGTGATCGGCGAAGGCGAAGCGGAGCGCGCCTCCCTCTCTCCCATTCCGGCCCAGCGGCGGCAATTGCCAGCCTATGCCGCTCATCTGGCCGAGCTGGCGCTCCGCAAGCAGCCCGGGATCGTCAAGCACAAAACGACACTGCGGCGCGATGTGCAGCAGGGCTTGGAAGCCGTGGCCGACGCGGCGGCAAAACGGCTCGGGCCGAAGATCTCGGTCGCCATGGTCATGGCCGACGCCAAAACCGGTGAGATCATCGGCGAAGTCGGCTCGGCCAACTATTTCGATTCCTCGCGGACCGGCTGGGTCGATATGACCCGCGTGTTGCGTTCGCCCGGCTCGACGCTGAAGCCCTTCATCTATGGCCTTGCCTTCGAGCAGGGCTATGTGGCGCAGGAAACAATCATCGAGGATCGCCCCGCCGATTTCTACGGCTACCGCCCTCGTAATTTCGACATGAGCTACCAGGGCGATGTCAGCGTGCGCCAGGCGCTGCAGCTGTCGCTCAATGTGCCGGCCGTGCGCCTGCTCGACGCCGTCGGCCCGACCCGGCTGCTGGTGCGCTTCCGCCGCGCCGAGGTGAAGCCGAAGCTGCCGCCGAACGAAGCGCCGGGCCTTGCGATCGGCCTCGGCGGCGTTGGCGTCACGCTGAAGGACCTCGTGCAGCTCTATGCCGGGCTCGCCAATCGCGGCAAGGCGATGCGGATCGGCGATGGCATCCAGGACGAGCCGGGGCCGATCGACGGCGAACCGCTGATGGAGCCGATCGCGCTGTGGAACATCACCGACATTCTCTCCGACATCATCGCGCCGCGCGGCAGCAAGCAGCTGGGCATCGCCTACAAGACGGGGACCAGCTATGGCAACCGCGATGCATGGTCGATCGGCTATGACGGCGCGCATGTACTCGGCGTTTGGGTCGGCCGGCCGGATAATGGCGCCGTGCCGGGGCTGGCGGGTTATGTTTCGGCCGCACCAATCCTGTTCGAGGCCTTTGCCAAATCGGGCGTTGCCATCACCCCCTTCCCTCCGGCCCCGATGGGCGCCGTGCGCATCGCGCCGACCGAGCTGCCGATCAGCCAGCGACGCTTTTCCGTCACCGCCGCCGGGCTGCTGGCCGCTTCGAGCCGTGAACCGGCGCCACAGATCGTCTATCCCCCAGAAGGCGCGCGCGTCGATCTCAGCGCAAACGGTGGCAGCAACGAGATCATGCCGCTGGCGCTGAAGCTGCAGGGCGGCCGCGCGCCGTTCCGCTGGCTCGCCAACGGCAAGCCGCTGCCCGACATGTCGCGCCGCCGCACCAACCAGTGGACGCCCGATGGCGCGGGCTATTCGACGCTGACCGTCATCGATGCTGCTGGACGCGCGGCAAGCGTGCGGGTTTTCGTGGAATAGGTTGATTTCAGGCGCGAGTTTTGCGAGCCGCACCCGCCTGTGATAGTTTACCGGATACTCAAACAAGGAATGACGAGATGTCGGAAGAGCAGGCAATCCGTGCGGTTGTTCACCTCTATGTCGATGGCATGGCATTCGCGAACGAGCCGGCGCTGCGCAAGGCGTTCCATCCGCGGGCCGATATCATCGGCAACTATCAAGGCGTGGTGGAGTGGATGACGCGGGATGAATTCATTGCCGCCATCGTCGAACAAGGCAGCGCGCCTCCGGACACGATACCGCTGATGGAAATCGAGCTGATCGACATCGAAGGCGATGCGGCCAGCGTCAAAGTCGTCGACGAATTCGCCGGCATGCGGTTTTCAGACTATCTCTCATTGGTGAAAATCGATGGGCGGTGGAGCGTGGTGAACAAGGTATATCATCTGCATCGATGAATTGCTGGCCTCAAGGCTGCTCCGTCTATGCCGAGCCTCTGATACCCCCCTCTGTCACTTCGTGACATCTCCCCCACAAGGGGGGAGATTGGCAACTCGTGGAGCTCCCCTGCCTCAATCAAGTATCGAAGCTGCAGACGCTGAAGCTCTTAGATTTCGAGGAGCGAGCGGCAGACTCCCAACAATCTCCCCCCTTGTGGGGGAGATGTCGCGACAGCGACAGAGGGGGTGACACACCCTCCCCGCACTCGCAGCCGATTACCCCCGTAGCACCCCACCCGTCGACTTCGTGACGTTGGCGACGATCTTCTGCGTCAGCGCCTCGAAATCCTCGTCGGTCAGCGTGCGCTCGGCCGGCTGGATCTGCACCTCGATGGCGATGGACTTCTTGCCTTCGCCGAGCGATGTGCCTTCGAAAATATCGAAGACGTTGACGCCGGTTACCAGCTTGCGGTCGGCGCCAACGGCGGCGCGGATGACGGCGCCGGCTTCCACCGACTTGTCGACCACGAAGGCGAAATCGCGTTTGACGGCCTGGAACGGAGAGAGATCCAGTGCCGGCTTGGTGCGGGTCGCCTTCTTCTTCGGCTCGGGCATGGCATCGACATAGACTTCGAAGCCGGCGAGAGCGCCGGACACGTCGAGCGCTTCCAGTGTCTTCGGATGGAATTCGCCGAAATAGCCGAGCACGACCTTCGGACCCATCTTGATGGTGCCGGAACGGCCGGGGTGATACCAGGCGGGGCCGCCCTGCTCGATCTGGATATTGCCCATCGGCAGGCCGCAAGCCTCGATGACAGCCAGAGCATCGGCCTTGGCATCGAAGACGTCGACCGGCTTGCCGCCGCCCTTGGCGACGTTCGACCACATGCGGCCCGCGCCGGCAAGCGTTGCCGTGCCGCGGCGGATACCGCCGGCGACGCGACGCTGACCTTCGGGCGTATCGTTCTCATAGGTGCCGGAGACTTCGAAGATCGCGACGTCGCCATAGCCCTTGTCGGCATTGCGCTGCACAGCCGACAGCAGACCCGGCAGCAGCGAGGGACGCATGTCGGACATGTCAGCGGCGATCGGGTTGGCGAGCTTCAGCGCGTTGGAGCCGCCGCCGAAGAGCTTGGCCTGATCCTCGGAGATGAAGGACCAGGTGACGGCTTCCAGCATGCCGCGTGATGCCAGCGCGCGCTTGGCCGTGCGGGTGCGGATCTGCAACGCCGTCAGGATCTTGCCGTTGACGGCGGCATGGCTTGTGAGCGGCTGCGGCTTGATGTTGTCGACGCCGTGGATGCGCATGATCTCTTCGACGAGGTCAGCCTTGCCGTCGACATCCGGGCGCCAGGAGGGAACGGCGACCGAGACGCGCTCGCCCGAACCGGAAACCGAGAAGCCAAGCTTCGTCAGGATGGACCTGCTCTCGTCAGCCGAGACTTCGAGGCCGGTCAGGCGCTTGACTTCCGACAACGGGAAATCGACCACCTTGGGCTCATAGCCCTTGTAGCCTTCGATACGAGCCTTGGCGGCCGTTCCGCCGCAGCTGGCAAGCACCAGCTCCGTGGTGCGCTCGAGGCCGGGCACCATATATTCCGGATCGACGCCGCGCTCGAAGCGATAGCGCGCATCGGTGATGATGCCGAGGCTGCGGCCGCTCTTGGCGATGTTCATCGGATCCCACAGCGCCGACTCGATCAGCACGTCCGTGGTGTTCTCGTCGCAGCCGGAATGTTCGCCGCCCATGATGCCGCCGATCGACTCGACGCCGTTGTCGTCGGAAATGACGACATTGCTGGGGTTGAGCTTGTATTCGCGCTCGTCCAGCGCCAGCACGGTCTCGCCGTCCCTGGCGCGGCGCACGACCAGATTGCCCTTGACCTTGGCTGCGTCGAAGACGTGCATCGGCCGGCCCTGATCGAAGGTCATATAGTTGGTGATATCGACCAGCGCGCTGATCGGGCGCAGACCGATGGCGAGCAGGCGCTGCTGCATCCATTTCGGGCTCGGGCCGTTCTTGACGCCGCGCACGAGGCGCAGCGCAAAGCCGGGGCAAAGCCTGATATCGTCCAGATCGATCCTGAGCTCGGTCGTCGTTTCGCCCTCGACGGCGAAAGACGCCGCCTTGCGCGGCTTCAGCGTGCCGAGGCCGGAAGCGGCGAGATCGCGGGCGATACCGTAGACGCTGGTGCAATCCGGGCGGTTCGGCGTCAGGTTGATCTCGATGACAGGATCGTCGAGGCCGGCATAGGCTGCGAAGCTGGTGCCGACAGGCGCATCTTCGGGCAGGTCGATAATGCCGTCATGGCTGTCGGAGATTTCCAGCTCCTTTTCCGAGCACATCATGCCGCGGCTCTCGACGCCGCGGATGTTGCCGATGGCAAGCGTCACGTCGATGCCGGGAACATAGGTTCCGGGAGCCGCGAAGGCGCCGACGAGGCCTGCGCGCGCATTCGGCGCGCCGCAGACGACCTGAACGGGCGCGCCGCTGCCGGTATCAACCATCAGCACCTTCAAACGATCGGCCTGCGGGTGCTTTTCGGCTGTGAGGACCTTGGCGATGACGAAGGGCTTGAATGCCGCCTTGTCGTCGACCTCTTCCACCTCCAGCCCGATCATCGTCAGGCGGGCGCAGATCTCGTCGAGCGTGGCGTCGGTATCCAGGTGCTCTTTCAGCCAGGAGAGTGTGAATTTCATGTGCTTTATCCCTTCCTTACGCGCTCAAGCCACCGAACAGCGTCGGCATGTCGAGCGGGCGGAAGCCATAGTGGTTCATCCAGCGGACGTCGGCGTTGAAGAAGTCGCGCAGGTCGGGCATGCCGTATTTCAGCATGGCGATGCGGTCGAGACCCATGCCCCAGGCAAAGCCCTGGTACTCGTCCGGATCGAGGCCGCCATAGCGCAGCACGTTCGGATGCACCATGCCGCAGCCGAGGATTTCCATCCAGTCGGTGCCCTCGCCGAACTTGACGATCGGGCCGGAGCGGTCGCACTGGATATCGACCTCGAAGGACGGTTCCGTAAACGGGAAGAAGGACGGGCGGAAGCGCATCGTCACATTGTCGACCTCGAAGAAGGTCTTGCAGAACTCCTCCAGCACCCAGCGGATATTGCCGACATTGGCCGTCTTGTCGATGACGAGGCCTTCCACCTGATGGAACATCGGCGAATGCGTCGCGTCGCTATCCTGCCGGTAGGTCTTGCCGGGGATGATGATACGGATCGGCGGCTTCTGCGCCTCCATGGTGCGGATCTGCACCGGCGAGGTGTGCGTGCGCAGCACCTTGCGCTCACCTTTTTCATCCGGCTGGAAGAAGAAAGTGTCGTGCATCTCGCGGGCCGGATGCCCTTCAGGGAAGTTCAGCGCCGTGAAGTTATAGTAATCCGTCTCGACATCGGGACCCTCGGCGATCGAGAAGCCCATGTCGCCGAAGATCGCCGTGATCTCGTCGACGATCTGGCTGATCGGGTGAATACGGCCGCGTTCGGCAGGCGACGAGCGAACCGGCAGGCTGACATCGACGGTCTCGGCCTTCAGCTTCGCCTCGATCGCGGCATCGCGCAGCGCGCCCTTGCGCTCATTGATCGCGTCGGTGACGGAATTCTTCAAGGCGTTGATCGCAGCACCCCGCGTCTGCCGTTCTTCCGGCGACATCGAGCCCAGCGTCTTCAGCAGTTCCGAAACCGAGCCCTTCTTGCCGAGCGCGGCGACCCTCACGGCCTCGATCGACTGTTCGTCGGTCGCCGAGGCAACTTCGGCCATGAGTTGGGTTTCAAGCGTTACGAGTTCCGTCATCTGGTCCTGCCTTGCGGACCATGGCCATCGGGCACTCAGTCCACGGAATAATTGGTGAACGCATGCATCAGAAAGCTTGTGGCAACGATGAAGCGCTGGAGATCACTACCCATGTGCACGCGGCCAATCAACCGGGCAAGGAACAAAAAACCGCCTTGCCCTTGAAATCCCCGGCCGTCAGCCGATCAACGGGCCTGAAGCGCGACATTATCGCAGAACCGCTGCACGCTTTTGCGCGGCATGCTTTATCCGGTCGAGAAGTCTCAGCCTTCAAACACAAAACCCGCGCCGGTTTGCCAGCACGGGTTTTGCGATGAATATACGAAAGACGTGCGAGGCGCTGATTAGTTTACAGCAGCTTCGAACTCGTTCTTCGTGCCAGCGTCCTTGAGGTACTCGAGAGCCTTCTTGGAGGCTGCGACGAGCGCGCCGAAAGCTTCCGGCTCATGGATCGCCATGTCGGAAAGAACCTTGCGGTCGACTTCGATGCCAGCCTTGTTCAGGCCGTCGATGAAGCGGCCGTAGGTCAGGCCGAATTCGCGGACGGCAGCGTTGATGCGCTGGATCCAGAGGGCGCGGAAGTTGCGCTTGTTAACCTTGCGGTCGCGGTAAGCGTACTGCTTGGAACGGTCGACGGCGGCCTTGGCAGCACGGATGGTGTTCTTGCGGCGGCCGTAGAAGCCACGGGCCTGCTTCAGAACCTTCTTGTGCTTGGCGTGGGCGGTAACGCCTCTTTTTACACGTGCCATTTCATGATCTCCTTAGTCTATAGCGTTACGAATAGTCTTAGAGACCGTTCGGCAAGTAGTTCTTGATAACCTTACGGCCATCCGGTTCTGCGAGAACCATGGTGCCGCGTGCATCGCGAATGAACTTGTTGCTACGCTTGATCATGCCGTGGCGCTTGCCAGCAGCGGCTGCCTTGACCTTGCCGGTAGCGGTAATCTTGAACCGCTTCTTGGCAGAGGACTTCGTCTTCATCTTGGGCATTTTGCTACTCCTTCGATGCTTCCTGGCGCGCTTTGCTAAAAAGCCCTTCCCACAGATCCGGACAGGCCGGGCTGCAACAAGGTGCCGGAGCGTTTGTTGTTGAACGGCGGATCCGGTGATGAACCGCCCCGCCAGCATTCTGAACCGCCACGGCATGCCCTGCCGGTCAGTTCGGACGAGCGCTTATAACCGCACTTGCCTTGAAGTGCAACGGGCCGAGCGCGTGAATCTTTGCAGATCGATGACAACGAGCAACCGGACCGCAGAAAAGGAAAAAGCCGCCCAAGGGGACGGCTCCGACCTCTTATTTCAACCTGCGCCTCACTTCGGCGCAAGCACCATCATCATCTGGCGGCCTTCGAGCTTGGGCTCTGCTTCAACCTTGGCGATCTCGAGCGTGTCTTCCTTGACCTGCTGAAGAAGTTTCATGCCGAGTTCCTGGTGAGCCATTTCGCGGCCACGGAACTTCAAGGTCACTTTCACCTTGTCGCCTTCCTCGAAGAAACGGCCGATCGCCTTCATCTTCACCTCATAGTCGTGGGTGTCGATGTTGGGACGCATCTTGATTTCTTTGACTTCGACGATCTTCTGCTTCTTGCGCGCCTCGGCGGCCTTCTTCTGGTTGGCATATTTCAGCTTGCCCAGATCGAGGATCTTGCACACAGGCGCTTCAGCATTGGGGGAAATCTCCACCAGATCGAGACCGGCCTCCTCTGCCATTCTCAATGCCTGGTCGATCGGCACAACGCCCAAATTCTGGCCGTCAGCTGTAATGAGCTGAACTTTGGGAACGCGAATTTCCCTGTTGGAACGTGGCCCGTCCTTTACGGGCGCATCGGTTTTAAAGGGTCTGCGAATGGTCGTATTCTCCACGAATTGTTTCGGATAGCTGCAGCCTCTCGCTCCCCGCCGGCGCAACTGACGGAAATGTCGTAAAAGCTGTGTTGAAGTCAATAGCATGACAGCAGGAAAAAAACACCTCCCGCGTGTCAGGGGCATGTCTTGGAGGCGCAAGATGCGCCAAGGACACAGTATCGTTCCCGGATAATATAGAAACCCTTGCGCAAAGATCGAGGATTTTTCGGGTCACGCAAACGCGAATCTGTTCTATAGGGCAGAAAATCCGGGAGTTTTCATGTCCGAGACAGCCACAGCCATCCAACCGAGCTTCCTTCCCGTCGGCAGGAGCGAGACCGAACGCCAGATCGCCATCATCCAGCGCGCGGCCGGCAAGGGCGCCAAGAACGTCAGCTTCGTCTGGCTCTCCGGCTATCGATCCGATATGAGCGGCACGAAGGCGGTGGAGCTGGATGCGCTGGCGGCACGATTGGGCCTCGGCTGCATCCGCTTCGACTATTCCGGCCACGGCCAATCCGGCGGCAAGTTCACCGACGGCACGATTTCGCGCTGGCTGGAAGAGGCGCTTGCCGTCATCGACCATACCAAGCCGAAGAAGATCGTTCTTGTCGGCTCGTCGATGGGCGGTTGGATCGCGCTCCGGCTCGTTCAGGAATTGCGCAAGCGCAAGAAGGCGCCCGCCGTTGCCGGCCTCGTACTGATCGCGCCCGCCCCCGACTTTACCGTCGACCTCATCGAACCCAATCTTTCCGAGGTGGAGCGGCGATCGCTGGAGGAGCGCGGCTATTTCGAAGAGCCTTCGGAATACAGCCCCGAGCCGAACATCTTCACCCGTGCCCTCATCGAGGACGGTCGCGCCAATCGCGTGCTGACCGGCATCGTCGCGACCGGCTGCCCGGTGCACATATTGCAGGGCATGCAGGATGCCGACGTGCCCTTCGCGCATTCGTTAAAGCTCGTCGAGCATCTGCCGGCGGACGATGTGGTGTTAACGCTTGTGCGCGATGGCGACCATCGCCTGTCGCGTCCCCAGGATCTGGAGCGCATGCTTGATGTTGCCGAGACCTTGGCTCTGCATAATACGCCATAATAACAAGCAGATACGAGCGAGATACTTCGAGCGCGGCATCGCTGCCAGGGCTATGTCCGCGCGCGTTACCATAATCATAAGAGGCATGAAATTGTGGCAACTACCCTCTGGATTGTGCCGAAATTAACCATGTGAGCCGGTTCCGGCGTTAACACTTAAGTAACGATTGACTTCCCACGCCCCCCTACATTAACAATTTGTTAACGAATGCAGGGACGATACAAGGATAGTGGGCGTGCGTATTAAGGGCGTATTGATTGCCTTCGCTGCTATAGTTGCGATGTCGTCGTCGGCTGTGCCGGCGCCTCAGCAGAGCCCGTCGATGACGGTGGGCAACGTGACCTCCCAGCCGATCGGGCACTATGATTTTTGCCAGAGACATGCCGACGAATGCGGCCCGACCCGCAATGCCGGTCCCCTCGACATGGACGCCGCCTCCTGGGCGCTGGTCAGCCAGATCAATCTGCGTGTCAACAAGACCATCCAACCGGCAACGGACATGGAAGTCTACGGCCAGGAAGAATATTGGGAATATCCGAAGACCGCCGGCGATTGCGAGGATTTTGCCCTGCTGAAGCGCAAGCTTCTGATACAGAGCGGCATTTCCGCCTCGGACCTGCTGATGACGGTCGTGCGCAAGCCGGATGGCGAGGGCCATGCCGTACTGACGCTGCGTACCAAACAGGGCGATTATATTCTCGACAATCTGGAGGACCAGATCAAGGTCTGGAACAAGACCCCCTATTCCTACCTGAAGCGTCAGGCGAGCTTCAATGCTGGGCGCTGGGTGACCATCGAGAACGGCAACGACGTTCTGGTCGGCGCCGTCAAGTAAGCGCAAAAGTAATTTGCATCATGCAGGAAGGCCGGCCCATCGGACCGGCCTTTCGCTTTTTATCATGTGGTAAGAACGCTCCTTACTCTCCGGTAAGGACGAATAGGTCGTCACCACGAACGTCAACTGTTCTTGTGGCTCTGCTGGCCTGCCTTGACGTGCTGTTCGTGGGTGCCGCCGCGCGAGCCACCAGAGTGCTGCTCGCGGGTGCTGGTGGACGAAGCATTCCTGGTGTTGTTCTCCATGTTCTTGTGGCTCTGCTGGCCAGCCTTCACATGCTGCTCGTGGGTTCCACCTTGGTTTGCCATTGGATCATCTCCTTTGGTTTGCTGACGAGGCCAAGAGCGGCCTCGTGTTGCTAACCGACGGCGGCGGCAGGCGTTCCGAATTTTAACATTTCGTGATGATGGATGATCGCCGCCCCTGCTTTGGGGGACAAAACATCATCCATCACCCGCCGGCCCTTCGCTTGGGCATCCTGGGCCTGCCGAAGGGCGTTCGACGCTCGAAACGATTCACTGGATCGTTTCGTCGGCTTCGCCGAATGCGTCTCACCCATTTCCGATCAGAATGCCGGCGCCGAGCACGAGCGAGCCGCCAAGGACGACCTGGAAGGCCGCACGCAGGAACGGCGTCTCCATATATCTGTTCTGGATGAAGGCGATGGCCCACAGTTCGAAGAAGACGACGACAGCGGCGGTGATCGTCGCCGTCCAGAAGTGCGGAATGAGATAGGGCAGCGCGTGGCCGAGACCGCCAAGTGCCGTCATGATGCCGCAGGCAAGGCCGCGCTTGATCGGCGAGCCGCGACCGGAGATCTTGCCGTCGTCATGCGCCGCCTCGGTGAAGCCCATGGAGATACCGGCACCGACAGACGCAGAAAGACCAACGAGGAAGGTCTGCCATGTCTGCTGCGTTGCGAAGGCGGCGGCGAAGATCGGCGCTAAGGTCGAGACGGAGCCATCCATGAGGCCGGCAAGGCCCGGCTGCACATAGGTCAGCACGAACTGGCGGCGTGCCTGTGCATCCTCCTCCTGCTTGACCGTTTCCGGCGTGTGCTTGTCGCCAAGCATGCGGGCAACGTCTTCGTGCCCCTGCTCGGCCAGCGCCAGGTCGCCGAGAAGCTGGCGTGTCGAGGCATCGGAAACCTGCTTGGCGGCTTCGACGTAGAAATGATAGGCCTGCTGCTCCATCGCCTCGGCCTCGTCGCGCATGGCATCGAGCGAGAGGTTCTTGCGCAGCCAATCCGGCTTGCGCTCGTAGAATCCCCGCACATGCTCGCGCCGGATGAGCGGAATACGCTCGCCGAAACGCTGGCGATGCATGTCGATCAGCGTCTTGCGATGGGTGTCCTCGACCTCGGCCATATCTTCGAAAACCTTGGCCGACTCGGGAAAATTGGGGCGCAGAATATCAGCGTAGGCGAGATAGATGCGCGAATCGTCCTCTTCGGCGGCGATGGCGATGGCGAGAATCTCCTGCTCGGACAGGGAGGCAAAGGAACGTTTCGACGGGCGAAATAGACCTAACAGCATTGGGGGCAACCTTATAATTTTAGAATTATTCTAATTTTAAAATGAGCCATTGCGCCGGTCAAGCGGGAAGCGCTGTTGCAAGGAGGGAAATCGTGCTGGAAAATTCAGGGGGCTATCGCCTAAGGCGGCGGCGAGTCGCGGGATGGTTTTGACAGATTGCCGCAACATCTCCATGACGTCTTGGCTGCGTCAGGAAATTGCATACATAGACGCTGACAAAACCGGTTGCCGCGAATTCAATGCGGGACCGCCCGGAGTGCATCATGGAAAACGACATACAGGGCCGGGCCGCCCGTCTAGCCGGCATCCGCGAAAAGGCCGAGGCGGAGATGGCTCGCATGGGCATCGATGCCGCCTTCATCGACAGGCTGGTCGACACATTCTATGGGCGCGTTCAGGCGCATCCCCGGCTGGGACCGGTCTTCGACGGACGCCTTGCCGGGCGCTGGCCGGACCATATGGAAAAGATGAAACGCTTCTGGTCATCAGTCGCCTTCAAGAACGGCGCCTATGGCGGCAAGCCGGTGCAGGCTCATCTCGGCGTCGAAGGCATGGCGGCCGAACTCTTTCCGGAATGGCTGGCGCTTTTCTCGCGAACGCTTGCCGATATCGCGCCATCGGCAGAAGCAAGGCACTGGTTCATGGCAACGGCCGAACGCATCGCCAAGAGCCTGACGCTCTCGCTCTTCTACAATCCGGCACTGGATGATCCCGCAAGGAAGACCGTTTAAGCACCTCGCGGGCAAATGCGCGATGACATCGTCATGGCAAGTTTGCGCCGTACGCGGTCCATCGGCTGTGTTTCAAGTTCAACATTTTCTGTTTTGCCAGGCAGCATTTCTGGAAATATCAATGTGCCGATAGAGCAAGGTGTCATGAGAGGCAGGTTTTCCGGAATGATCGGCTCCCCAGCAGGAAATCGAAATCACCCATGAAGCACCGGCTTGTCGTTCTCTCTATTTCCCTCGTTATCGCCGTCGTCATCATGAGCTCATTCGCCAGCCGCTCTGCGTTGGGGCTGGTCGTCAGGGCCTGCGAGGTCAACTCTGCCCTGACAGGATCGCCGTATCCATGCCTCAAAGTCGTCCAGGCGGAGAATCCATTGTCTTCCTACGCGGTTCTTCGCGAGCCGGCCGATAAGGAGCGAACCATTCTTGCGCCGATAGCCGATGTGCCGGGGATCGAGGACCCTCGCCTTCTTGTGGCGGACGCCCCGAACTATTTCGATGCGGCCTGGAGAGAGCGGGCCGACGGACTGGGCCAGCGCGCCTGGAAAGAGTCGCCACAGAATTTTGCGCTGGCGATAAACGCCGCCAACTGGCGCACCCAAGATCGGCTTCATATCCACATGGGATGCGAGACACCTCGCTTTCGCGCGCTCTTGAAAACCCACGCAACAGAGATTGGAAGCGGCCGGTTTACAAGCCTGCGGATCAAGGCCGGCTGGTGGGCGACATTCCAGGCGGCCGATGACCTTTCAAATTTGAACCCGCTGAAGCTTGTCGCGGACGGTGTGGATGGAGCCCGCGCCAATATGGAAAACGTCGTGGTCGGCGTCTTTGGCTCGACATCACCGGACGGGCAGCATGGCTTCTATATTCTGGCGAGAATCATGGGAGAAAACAAATCCCGCGGATCCGCGGAGGATATGATCGATCCCAAGTGCGCATTGGAAGATGCGTCACGATAGGAATGAGTGAACATTTTGGATTTGAGTTCGCGGAGGGTGTGTATACCCCCCCTCTGTCCCTTTCGGGACATCTCCCCCACAAGGGGGGAGATTGGTAACTCGCGAGGCACCCTCGATCCAAATAGGCATCGAATCCGCAGCCTATTGTTTTGCAGATAAGAAGCAGCAAATTCCCAACGATCTCCCCCCTTGTGGGGGAGATGTCACGAAGTGACAGAGGGGGGTATCAGAGGCACGGCAAATTCGATGCCGGACGACAAGCCTCCGAACAACGACTAATCAACCCTTCGCGGCAAAAACCGTCGCGCCGATGCTGGCGGAGACGACAAGCGCGGTGCCGAACATCTGCGATGGCGTCATCGGTTGCGACAGGATGACGAAGCCGGCAAAGGCGCCGATGGCGGGTTCGAGGCTCATGAGGATGCCGAAAGATGAAGTGGGCATGCGCCGCAGCGCCACCATTTCCAGCACGTAGGGAAGGAGCGGCACGAGCAGCGCCAGCCCGGCTATTTCGAGGAGACCGAAACCCGTCAGGTGCGGAGCGGCGGAGGCATAGCCGAAGGGTGTGGAGACGACCGCCGCAACCAGCAGCGACATGGAAAGTCCTTCCAAACCCTGAAAAGCATTGCCGACCTTCTTCGTCAGCAGAATGTAGCAGGCCCAGCACACCCCCGCGCCGCAAGCAAAGAGGATGCCCGGCAGATTGCCCACCCATTCCTCGCCGTCATAGGCCAACAGCAGGACGCCGATGCCGGCGAGGACAGGCCAGAGAAGCTGACGGCTCAGCCCGAAGCCGAGGGTTGCAACCAGCAAAGGACCGAGAAAATCTATGGCGACGGCAAGTCCCAACGGAATGCGTGCAATCGCCGAGAAGAAGGAAGCCGTCATCATCGCCGATACGGAACCAAGTGCCAGCACGCTGATCCATTGCGAGCGGTTGTAGCTCATGATCTTCGGACGGACGATCATCGCCAAGGCGGCAGACGCGACGACGAGCCGCAGCCACGTGGCGCCGACCGGTCCATAGGCGTTGATGATCGGAGATGACAATGCCGAGCCGAATTGGATGCTGCACATGGACAGGACGCACATCAGCACGCCGGCGGCGATGCTGCCGGTTGAAGGCGCAACATCCGGATGCGGCGTCAGCGCCGCGCCGCCATCCGATCCACTTTCGACAAGCTTCTGGTCCATGACCTCCCCCAATCAGGCGGCGGTTGTAGAGGTCTGGGCCCATACTGGCAAATTCAAACTTTTCATGCTGCGATCAGGTGCTTTGATGCAAGACGCCTCAGGCCTCGAGGCCCTTCAGCACATTGGCGACGTTGAGGCCGATTTCGGGCACGCCATAACCGCCCTCCATGCAGACGAGAACGGGCAGACCGGCGGCAGCAATGCGCTCGCCCATGCGAATGAAATCCTGCGACGTCAACTTGAAGAAGGAGATGGGATCGCGCTCGAACGTATCGACGCCGAGCGAGAGCACGATCGCCTCCGCGCCGAATGTCTTGATGCGGGAAAGCGCATCGTCGAGTGCCGCTGACCAGACCTCCCACGGCGTGCCGCGCGGCATGGGGTAATTGCGGTTGGCGCCGAGCCCATCGCCCTCGCCTTCCTCATCGGCATGGCCGAGGAAATAGGGAAAGGCATGGACGGGATCGCCATGCAGCGAGGCGGTGAAGACATCACCCCGCCGGTAAAATATGTCCTGCGTGCCATTGCCGTGATGGAAATCGACATCGAGGACGGCAACTCTCGCCGCGCCATGGTCGCGCAGCCGCTGCGCGGCAACGCCGGCATTGTTGATGAAGCAATAGCCGCCGAAAAGATCGAAGCCGGCGTGATGGCCGGGCGGGCGGCAGAGCGCGAAGGCGAAGCGATTGCCGGCGTGCAGCCAATCGGCTCCCGTCAAAGCGCAACGCATGGAAGCGAGCGCCGCCTCATAAGACCCTTTGGTGATCGAGGTATCGGCGGCATTGGCATAATGGCCGATCATGCCGACGATATTGTCAGGCACGCGCTGGCTGGTGCGCCTGACGGGAAAGGAATTGGCGATCGCCTCGCCCTTGTAGCCGGCGGCGACCCAGCGCTCCCAGACCACGCCCAGGAAATCGAGATAGGCCGGATCATGCACCTTGCGCGCGGTTTCCAGCCCATGGGCTTCGGGTGCGATGACATCGGTAAAGCCCGCCTCTTTGACGGCGGCGAGGATCCATTCGGCGCGGAAGGGCGCTTCGAAGGGAGTGACCAGCTGGCCATCATGCAGCTCGGTCTTGGCATCCCTGAGCTTGTGATCCTCCGAATAGATGACCCGCATGTTCGCCTCCTCCATCGCCGGCATTGTTCTGCTGATGACACGAAGGCTTACATGCATCGCGCCGGAGAAAAAAGGGTGGCATGCCGTCTTGAACGCCGTCGCAAACAACTACAACTTCCGCTGGCGTTTGAAGAATAGGGGAAGCAGCATGAAAATCCTGATGGTGGATGTCGACGGCGTGTTGGTGCACGGCCGCCCGAGCGACGGACTGCCGCTGTTCACCTATCTGGAACGCGATCTCGGCTTGCGGCTGGATGTGCTTCAACAGACATTCTTCAAAACCTATTGGCATGACATCGTCACCGGCCTCGACGCGCTTGAGCCGAGGCTTGCAGAGATTCTTGGGAAGATTGCGCCCCATCTCAGCGCCCGAACTCTGATCGACTACTGGTTCGAGAATGACTCCCGCCTGGACCACGACCTGCTCGACGATCTCGCCGCACTGCGGGCCGGGGGAACGAAGATGTTCCTTGCGACCAATCAGGAGCACATGCGCGCCGCTTATCTAATGGGCGAACTCGGGCTCTCCGACTATTTCGACGGCATTTTCTATTCCGCCGCCCTCGGCTATCAGAAGCCAGCAGCCGAATTCTTCCGGCTGGCAACCGAACGTGTCCGTATATCCGCAAGCGAGATCGGCTTCATTGATGATGTGGAGGCCAATGTCGAGGCCGCGCGGCACTTCGGCTGGAAGGCGATGCAATGGAAAGCGGGATCGACATTGCAGGATGCCGTTGACGCCTTTTCTCGGGGTCAGTCGAAATAGGTGAAGACGACGATTTGCTCGCTCGGCAGCACAATAAGCTGAACGTTCGAGCGAGTCGTAAAAAAGCCACCGGCGCGGGTGGCGCTATCTTTGATCGCCTGCATCCGTCTGGCACCAAATCCGGCACAAGACATTGATCCAGTGACAGCGCCGTCGCCAAACCACTCACTTGGAGCGGGAGTTGGTTGCCATGCGGCGTAGGAATAGTAATACCTGTTATTCGATGAGTTATCCCTACCCTGGCGCGCTTCACTGAAGAACGCGATACCCTGCTTCTGAATCTTTTCAATCGTATCCGGCGTCAGCTGAAAGACAACGGCACCACATGCCTCGCGCCGGATTGGCAAAATGATATTGGACCAGCCGACGTCGCTGCCCCAAGTAACGCTACTTGTCGTCTCAAGCGCGTTTGGCAGAGCCTTTCTGTAAAAACTCGCAACACAATCCTGATAAACGAAATAAGCCAACACAGATATGAGAACGGCGATACCAAATATTCGCATTCGCATCGTTCAAACACTCTGCCGCTTAGTGGATCAAACCATCTCTGGAAACCGCTGCCTGATGTATATCATATATTGAGAAATAATCGTCAGAATGCAACCTATTTGTGTAAATATGACTTTCAACTGCCTTAGGCCGCAATACGCTTATAGAAAATGGTCGTGTCGCAAAGGCCGCCCTCCGGCCACATGGCATAATCCGGCACCACGCCGACGCGCTGCCAGCCGAGGCGCGGATAGATTGCCTCCGCATCGCTGCCGGTCGCGGTATCGAGTACGAGCAAGGTCTTGCCGATACGGGCAGCTTCGCGCTCCGCCGCCTCCATCAACAGCCGGGCAAGTCCCTTGCCGCGTGCGGAGCGATGCACCAGCAGCTTCTTGAGATCGCCGCGATGCGGCTGGTTCGGCATCTGGGCCGCGCCCACCTGCACCGTTCCGACAATCCTGCCCTCGATCACGGCAACGAGAAGCAGCGTTGCGCCGCTCTCGACGCTATCGGCGACGCCTTGCCAATAAGGCACCGCATCGGCCGGCCCATAAGGCTGCATGAAACCGACCGAGGCGCCGCCATTGACGCAATCGGCGAGCACGTCGCAGAGATCCAGCAGGACAGTACGGGCATCGGCGGCGAAGAGAAGACGAATGTCGGGCATGAAAAGGTCCTTGGTTATGAACGGCCGCGATCGAGGATGACGCTGTAGCGCGCCAGTCCCTCGCCGGGATTGTGGAAGGCATGGCCGTCGCCGACGCCCATGAAGAGGCAATCGCCGGGCAGAAGGTGATGGACGATGTCACGATGCGTCACCTCCATCTCGCCCTCGAACAGCCAGACATGCTGGGTCATGCCGAGACTTGCTGTGTTCGGCGGGAAGATGACGCGCGCGCCGGCGGGGAAGATGACCTCGACGACATCGACCTTCGAGCCCGTTCCCGGCGGCGAGACGGCACGCCTGACATAGCCGGTTCCCGGGTCGCGCCAGCTCGCCTGCTGCTCGCGGCGGGCAAGCGGCGACGCCTCTTCGTCCTCCTCGGCAAAGAAGGCCGAGAGCGAAAGGCCGAGCGCCGCGCAGAGCCGCGACAGCAGCGAAGCCGTCGGGCTCGCTTCCGCCCGCTCGATGCGCGAGATCATGGCGCGGCTGACGGCCGAGGCATTGGCAAGCTCATCCAGCGTCAGGCCACGGGCGATCCGCAGCTCCTTGATGCGCGCGCCGATCGCCAATTCCAGATCATCATCCACCATCGCCTACGTCTCATGCTTCCCAATTCTACTATAAGAGAAATACACGATCCTATAATGGAATCAAGTGCGCTTCGGCGTTCACCGATGGCCGGCCGGAAAAGGCTAACATAAGGTGAAGATAGCCGCCAAAGCCCGCTTTTCCGCTTTGCGGCGCGGGGCGGCGCTGCTATATGGCGCGCATGAGCACCAATTCCACCACTCCGCTTTCGCACATCCGCAACTTCTCGATCGTGGCCCATATCGACCACGGCAAATCGACGCTGGCCGACCGCCTGATCCAGACGACGGGCGGCCTTGCCGAACGCGAGATGTCGGAGCAGGTGTTGGACAATATGGAGATCGAGCGCGAGCGCGGCATCACCATCAAGGCCCAGACCGTGCGCCTGCACTACAAGGCCAACAATGGCGAGACCTATATCCTCAACCTGATCGACACGCCCGGCCACGTCGACTTTGCCTATGAAGTCTCGCGTTCGCTGTCGGCCTGCGAGGGATCGTTGCTGGTGGTCGACGCCTCTCAAGGTGTGGAAGCGCAGACGCTCGCCAACGTCTACCAGGCGATCGACAACAATCACGAGCTCGTCACCGTGCTCAACAAGATCGACCTGCCGGCGGCCGAGCCCGACCGCATCAAGGATCAGATCGAGGAAGTGATTGGGATCGACGCCTCCGACGCCGTTTTGATTTCGGCCAAGACCGGCCTCGGCATTCCCGACGTGCTTGAAGCCATCGTCAACAAGCTGCCGGCGCCGAAGAGTGCGGGCGGCGAAAAGGCACCCCTGAAGGCGCTGCTGGTCGACAGCTGGTACGACACTTATCTCGGCGTCATGGTTCTCGTGCGCATCATCGACGGTACGCTGACCAAGGGCCAGACCATCCGCATGATGGGCACGGATGCGAAGTACCAGATCGAGCGCGTCGGCGTTCTCACGCCGAAGATGGTGGCTGTCGACAGCCTCGGCCCCGGCGAGATCGGCTTCATCACCGCCTCGATCAAGGAAGTGGCCGATACCCGCGTCGGCGATACCATCACCGAAGACAAGCGCCCGACCGCCCAGGCGCTGCCCGGATTCAAGCCAGCCCAGCCTGTCGTGTTCTGCGGCCTCTTCCCCGTCGATGCCGCCGATTTCGAGGACCTGCGCTCGGCCATGGGCAAGCTGCGCCTCAACGACGCCAGCTTCTCCTTCGAAATGGAATCCTCGGCCGCTCTCGGCTTCGGCTTCCGCTGCGGCTTCCTCGGCCTCTTGCACCTGGAAATCATCCAGGAACGCCTCGAGCGCGAATTCAATCTCGACCTGATCGCGACGGCCCCCTCCGTCGTCTATCAGCTCACCATGACCGACGGCACCGAGATCGAGCTGCACAACCCGGCCGATATGCCCGACGTGGTCAAGATTTCCGAATTCCGCGAACCGTGGATCAAGGCGACGATCCTGACGCCGGACGATTATCTCGGCTCGATCCTGAAGCTTTGCCAGGACCGCCGCGGCGTCCAGACCGAGCTGACCTATGTCGGCAACCGCGCCATGATCACCTATGACCTACCGCTCAACGAAGTCGTCTTCGACTTCTACGACCGCCTGAAGTCGATCTCCAAGGGCTATGCCTCCTTCGACTACAGCCTGACCGATTATCGCGAGAGCGACCTCGTCAAGATGTCGATCCTCGTCAATGCCGAGCCGGTGGATGCGCTTTCGATGCTCGTGCACCGCTCCGCCGCCGAAAAGCGCGGCCGCGTCATGTGCGAAAAGCTGAAGGACCTGATCCCGCAGCACATGTTCCAGATCCCGATCCAGGCCGCCATCGGCGGGCGCATCATCGCCCGCGAGACGGTGAAGGCACTGCGCAAGGACGTGACCGCCAAGTGCTACGGCGGCGACGCCACCCGCAAGCGCAAGCTGCTCGACAAGCAGAAGGAAGGCAAGAAGCGCATGCGGCAGTTCGGCAAGGTCGAAATCCCGCAGGAAGCGTTTATTGCCGCGCTGAAGATGGGGGATGAGTGAGGCTCTTCCCAATAACAAATTATGCGCATATAGTTTGCGCATAATTTAAGGAATGCCTCATGACTCAAGCGACGCGAAAAGCTGCGAATTTGTCTCTCGACGAGGGGCTCGTTTCAGATGCCCGTGAACTGAAAATCAATATCTCACGTGCTGCCGAAGACGGCATAGCGCGCGCAATCAAGGCTGAGCGCGAGCGCCTATGGCTTTTGGAAAATGCTGAAGCGATCGACCAAGCCAATGCCTATGTTGAAAAACATGGCCTGCCGTTTGGAAAATACCGGCAGTTCTGATGGCGCGATTCCATGTCTATGGCTTGAAGCAAAGTCGAATTCTCGCGCTGGACCTTCAGTCTGATTTGCTGGAAAGACTACGTACGCGGATGATGGCGCCACTACTTCGTGCGGAGGAAGTGTCTATGCCAATGGCACGGCTCAACCCGCAATTTACTATCGCTGGCGAGCCGTACATCATGGCGACCCAGCTGATGGCGGCTATACCGCTTACCGAAATCGGAGAATTGGTTACTGATCTCAGTTCGCACGGCGATCAGATTACCGCCGCGACCGACTTTCTTTTCCAAGGCTTTTAACCTCAGTTTCCTGCCATATATTCCCCGATCAAGCCCTCATACTCCTCCATCGCCGGTAGTGCCGCATAGCTGTGCTTGGCCGGTGTCGTCACCCAGGGCAGCTTTTCGCTCGTCCAGGTCTCGACGAAGGGCGTGAACCAGCTGGTATCGTCGAGCATGGTGGCGCGGACATTGACGAACCAGTCGACGCCGTCGAGCTTCGTGAACAGCCAGCTCATGCAATGCGGGCAGAAATAGTGATGGATGACATCGCCGTGCAGGCCGCCGATGACAGGCTCGCCCCGCGTTACCTCGAAGCCCTCCGTGGGGATGGCGGCGCTCAGCGAATAGGGACCGGCCGTCATGCGCTGGCAGCCCGTGCAATGGCAGGCCATGGTCAGCAAGGGCTTGGCGTTGATTTTCAACCGCACCTGCCCACAGCGGCAGCCGCCTTCGCAAGGTAGTTCCAGCATGCTCATGATGTCATTTCCTTCCCATTTCAAAATCTGCCTGCGCATGGCACATCGCGACACGATCTGCCGGCGGCGCATAATTATCGCATGCCGTCCTCAGGCTTCCACGGCCTGCGGAAATTCCACTTGTGCCTCAATCGTGCGCACCCAGGCCCGCGCGATGGCTAGACCGGCGGTCTCGGCCGCAGCGGCGTGCTTGGCGACAAGCTCCGGATAATTCTCCAGCCAGCCAGGCTCCTTTCGCTCGATGACCTCCTTGAATTCGTCGCGCCAGCGGTCGACCACGGCCGCATTGGCCTCGAAGTGGAACTGCGTACCGTAGGTGGCGCGGCCGATACGGAAGGCTTGGTTGCGTGTCACGCCGTTGGTCGCGAGGCGGGTGGCGCCGGCCGGCAAGGTAAAGGTGTCGGAATGCCATTCGAAGATGGTGAAATCATCGCCGACATCGGCCAGCAGCGGATCCGCCTTACCTTCGTCGGTGAGGCCGACCGTCTTCCAACCGAATTCATGGGCGGTGCCGAGAAGATTTTCCGCCTCATAGGCGCGCGCCAGGATCTGGCTGCCGAGACAAATGCCGAGTACGGCCCTATCCTCGCTCTCGAAGCGGCGCATGAGCTGCGCCAGTTCGGGCAGATAGGGATGGGTGTCATCGTCGCGGGCGCTCTGCTCGCCGCCAAGCACCACAAGCGCATCGTGGGACGCGGTATCCCCGGGCAGCGCTTCACCGCTCCACGGGCGAAACCATTCGATCTCGGCCCCGGCCTCTTCGAGCGCGATGCCGAGGGCGCCGAGCGGGGTGTTCTTCATATTCTCGACGATGGCGACGCGCATTGCGATGATCCCGAACGATATCCTGGGCAGAGATGAGCATGAGGCGACGAGACAGGCAAGGGCCGTCCTTGATTAGCTCCGGCTTGCAGCCGGCTAAAGTTGAGCATAAATGTCAGCAAACAAAGAGGACTCTGCAATGAGCGACAAGCCCAGGATCACCATTCTCTACTGCACCCAATGCAACTGGCTTTTGCGCTCCGGCTGGATGGCGCAGGAGCTCCTGCAGACCTTTGCCGAAAGCCTCGGCGAAGTGGCGCTGATCCCCGGCACCGGCGGCGTCTTCGAAATCCGCATCGACGGCGAGCTTTTATGGGAGCGCAAGCGCGACGGCGGCTTCCCCGGACCGAAGGAGCTGAAGCAGCGGGTACGCGATGTCATCGATCCCGAGCGCGATCTCGGCCATACCGACCGCTCCTCGCTGGAAAGCTAAAGCGACCCTTGTACCGCCCGAGCCGTCAGTCGAAGGGCGCGCGGCACGGCTGGAAGCCGCGATTGATGGTGGAATAGAGGTTGGTGCCGGGATTGTATGTCCGGTAGCGTTCGGCGCACCATGTCTGATGCCGCACGCGCTGCTGGGCCGGCGAAGGATAGACCGTCCTCGGCGGCGTATAGGTTTCACGCGGGGGGATCTGGATTCGCGGAGCGTCGTAGCGGTTCACCCCGCCGGTATAGGGCGGCGTAATCGGCAGCGGCTGGCCGGGTCGAGTGTAAAACTGCCGCTCCCCGAAGCCGAAGCAGCCTCGGGAATCGCAGATGACGGAATTCGTGCTGCGCGGCGGAATGACGATCTTCGGGGAATTCGAAGCGGCGGCCGCAAAATCCGCCTGCGCCAGCAAGGCGAGTGCGAGAACACATCCGGGCGCGATCCTGCCGAAAACAGTCATGATGAACTCCTATCCACTCTGCGGCGAAACCGCATGCTTTTCGCAGCAGTTCCTACCTATCTGGGGTCGCAGCCAGGGCAAAACCAGTACCACCGGCTCTCGCGCGCAACTGCTCGCGATCAGTTGATCGTCGGCGCGGCTTGCTCCATAACAACCCGATCATTGCAAGGGAGATTGCCTGTGAGCAGCTTGAAATTCGGCACCAGCGGCCTTCGTGGCCTATCCGCAGACCTCGTCGGACGGGCATCCGCTCTCTATGCCACGGCTTTTGCCCGCTATCTCCTGAAAAGCGGCCGCGCCAAATCGGGCGATCTCGTCCTCATCGGCCGTGATTTCCGCGCATCGAGCCCGGCTATCTCCGCAACCTGCATCGGCGCGCTGAAGCGCGCTGGCCTGACGCCGATCGACTGCGGCACCCTGCCGACGCCGGCGCTGGCGCTTTACGGGCTGCAGCTGAAGGCGGCCTCGCTGATGATCACCGGCTCGCATATCCCAGCCGACCGCAACGGCATCAAATTCTACCGTCCGGACGGCGAGATCGACAAGCGCGACGAGGTGGCGATCAGCGAGGAAGCTCTCGCGATCGGCGATTCCATGCTCGACGAAACGCCCGCCGAAGCGGAAAATCGCACGGCCGAGACCGAGGCGCTGTTCCTGGAGCGCAATAAGGGCCTGCTGCCATCAGGCAGCCTTGCCGGCCTCACCATCGGCGTCTATCAGCACAGCACGGTGGCGCGCGATCTCTTCAGTCAGGTGCTTGCCTATTACGGCGCCCGCGTCGTGCCGCTCGGCCGCTCCGAAAGCTTCATTCCGGTGGATACCGAAGCGGTCTCGGCCGAGACGATCCGCCTCATGAAGGGCTGGGCACCGCAACATGGGCTGGATGCCATCGTTTCCGCCGATGGCGACGGCGACCGGCCGCTGGTGGCGGATGAAACCGGCGAGCCGCTGCGCGGCGATCTGCTCGGCCTCATCGCAGCGAACTTCCTCGGTGCCGAAATTGTGGTAACCCCGGTGACTTCCAATTCCGGCATCGAATCGGCCGGCTCCTATGCCGTCACCCGCACCCGTGTCGGCTCGCCCTATGTGATCGCCGGCATGGATGAGGCCGTTGCCGCAGGTAAGGTCAATGTCATGGGCTTCGAGGCCAATGGCGGCACGCTGACAGCCAGCCGCTTCACCGTCGAGGGCAAGCCCTTCGAGCCGCTCCCGACGCGCGACAGCTTCCTGCCGATCCTGGCGACGCTCTACGTCGCGGCGAAGGCGAAAAAGCCGCTTTCGGCCGTTGCCGGCAGCTACCGCCTGCCCTTTGCGGCCTCCGACCGCCTGGAGAATTTTCCGGTGGAAACCAGCGCGGCGCTGATGGCCTATCTGCGCGCCTCCGATGCCAATCTCGCGGACTTCCTCAGGCCCATCGCGACCGTCGCCTCGAAGAGCGATATCGACGGGCTCAGGGTCACGCTTGTGGACAACCGAATCATCCATTTCCGCCCCTCGGGCAATGCGCCGGAAATGCGCTGCTATGTGGAAGCATCAAGCGAAAGCGAGGCAAAGGCCCTGCTGGAACAGGGACTTGGCCTCATCAGCGCATGGGCTGCGGCCCGGGTTTGACCCGGGCCTCAACCGCTTTTTTCCAGATTGACACGAAAACTTCAAAAACCCTGTTGACACCAGACGGCCACCCCCTTACATGCGTGTCCGTCGCCCAGATGGCGGAATTGGTAGACGCGCCAGCTTCAGGTGCTGGTACCCGAAAGGGTGTGGAGGTTCGAGTCCTCTTCTGGGCACCATTCCATTTTTGAGAAACGTGATTTCTCAAGGATTTCAAGACTTAGCAACTGCGCATGATGCAGCTTCCGGTTAGCCGGAAGTTCACATGAGTTTGCCTTGAAATGGGGCCTAGCGGATGAAAATCCTTACCTTCGGCATCCCCTACAAACTCGGTTCCAACTGTTCTCTGCTGCCCTCGCCGGCAGGCGATGAAGGCTTGATCTACGGCCGACATCCACGTGCTTCAAGCCACCTTTAAACCATTGACTGCCGGAGAAGAGACCGACCTAATAGGGGAAACCTTGAGGGATTTTCGATGGACCACAAGAGCGACTGGTACGATCTGATCGTCGGCAATGGCAACGTCAACGAAGGGCTCGGCAGGATGATAGGTTTCATCCTCGCCGTTATCGTGATCCTCAGCCTGATCTTCTGGATGATCTGAGCGCTTTCGGCGCCAATATCTTGGGCCGCTTCATCACTTCTGCAGGCGTTTCATATCGATCTAGTGAAGGCTTTCAGTGTCCGGCCTGATGCTAAGCCCGGCCTCTTCTGCCGCCTCCAGGAAAGCGTTCCGCGATTCCTCGGCCGAGGCCTTGCCGAGCACGGCGTCGAGACATACCAGCACGGCCTCGTCCACCGCAGGCCCGCCGTTCACCGGCCACTCGTCACTCATGCAGTTGGCCGCATCAAGCGCGTTGGTTATGATCGCATAGCGACCGGCGCCGCCGAGGTCGACTATGACGGGGTTGTTCCAATCACCATATTCCATCGTCACGCCTCCTCAACCGTAGAGCGCTGTCAATGCTGCGATCAGAAACGATCCGGTGCCGACGCATGCGGCTATCGCCATATGATAGTCCATGAGATCAACTCCTCTCCTGACGCCATGAGGCGATAACGGGAGCGGTGGCGAGATGTTCCTGGGCTGCGGGCGTGCCGTTAAGATTTTCGTGGAACTTCACCGGCTCGGGCCCGATGCAGGACTCGGCTCGCCTGCTGGCAGCTTCCTTCCCATGCCGCAAGCGCCGATCGAGCCATCCGCGCTTCCCGCTCTGCGCAAACCTCCATCCCGCTACGGCGCTAGCTCCTGCGTTCTCGACTCGTTAGCTTTTGAAGCAGGGAGGTGAGACGAATAAGGGGAACAACAAAATGAACCACGTCTGCAATCTGCTCTGGCTTGCCTTCAGCGTCGCTCTTCTCTTTGCCGCATTGAACCGGCGGCTGGTCGGTGATTATCTCGTCATGTGGTACCTGCTCGTCATCACAGCCATGGCGGTGATGGCCTGGGCGGGCTTCTTCCCAACCGATATGGCGACCCTGCGGGCCGGCTAACTCATGTAGCCCAGCATTAAGAAAGCCGCCGGAACTCTCATTCGGCGGCCTCAAGGGTGATTGGATATCGGCGGCTAGTTCCTGCCTTTTGGCGATGATCCTAAAGCTTGGGGCTCAGCGGGACGATGGCGGCAAAGCGCAGCCAATCCTTCTGCGCCTTTGGCGTCCAGGCCGCCTCGGCAATAGCAGGCAGGCGCGGGAAGACCAGGCGGTTGAAATAGTCGCGGGAGACGAAATTCTCCTGCCAGATGCAGGCCTGCACGCCCTTCATCAGGTGCTTCAGCTCATCCGGGAAATCGCCCTCAGCCTCGTAAGCATAGGTGTGGGCCGGCGGCACGGTGCCCGCCCAGCTCGCACCCGGCTCCTGCCAGGCATCGGCCTGCACCATGTCGAGATAATAGGCCTGTCCCGGCGTCATGACGACTTCGTAGCCCTCGCGTGCAAGCTCGATGCCGACCTCGGGTTTTTCCCAGGCCATCAGCAAGGAGCCTTCCGGATCGACACCGCCGCCATGGGCGACTTCGTTCCAGCCGGCAAGCCGGCGGCCGCGTTCGCTGAGCATGGCCTTGATGCGCTTCAGGAAATAGGATTGCAGCCCAAAGGTTCCCGAAATGCCCTCCTGCTCCATCAGCTTGCGCGCGAGCGGGGAAGCGAGCCACGACCCGTTGGCGACCTCATCGCCGCCGATATGGATATATTCGGACGGGAAGAGCTCGACCATTTCGTCGAAGACCTTGCCGAGGAATTCATAGGTGAGCTCGATCGCCGGATTGAGCGCATTGTTCGGGAAGCCCTGGACGGAGTGATAGCTGTCCGGCGCCTCCTGCCCGTCCGTGAGGTCAGGCAGGGCAACGAGGGTGGCGGTGCTGTGGCCGGGAATATCGATCTCCGGGATCACCTCGATGCCGAGCGACGTGGCGTGGGCAACGATTTCTCTGACATCAGCCTGCGAATAGAAGCCGCCGACGGGCTCGGCGGCATTGCCGAGCTGCGGCAGCAGCGGCTCGTCCGGTCCGCGCAGCACGCCCGTGGTGGTCAGCTGCCGATAGGCGCGGATCTCCAGCCGCCAGGCTTCGTCATCGGTCAGGTGCCAATGGAAGATATTGAGCTTCAGCCACGCAAGAATATCGAGCAGACGCAGAACATCGTCCTTCAGCGTGAACTGCCTGGAGACGTCGAGATGGCAGCCGCGCCAGCCGTAGCGCGGCCGGTCGGCGATTTCGCCTGAAACCGGAAAGCGGAACTTGCCAGGCTCGCGCCGTGCTCCATCGAGAAGCTGCGCCAGCGTCGTCAGGCCGTAGAGGCGGCCCGCTTCAGCGGAGAATGCGAGCACGACTTCATTGCCGGAGAAGGAAAGCTCATAGGCTTCCCGGACCAGTGCCGGCCGTTCGACGAAACGCAGTGCCCGGCCCTCAGGCGCGGCAATGAGGCTGAAAGGAATATGATTGGAGGGAAAGAGGCGGCGGAACAGCGCCTGCGCGGTGGCAAGCGCCTTCACGCTTGCGGCATCGGAGCCTTTGGCTGGATAGAGCACGACCGGAAAGTCTTCCCCTGGCTTGACGTCGATCTTTACCGGCCATGGCTGGATGGCGAAGGGAAGCTCCAGCCTGCCTTCCGGCAGCAGCGCCGGTGGCGGCTCGCTGACGCGACCTTCGAGCAGGAGATCCGATGTAAAGACCGTGACATGGGTGCCGTCTTCCAGCGTCACATAGGCGGATTTGGCGCCATCGGTGCAATGCCGCGCGACCCTGTGAAGGGCTGAGACCGTGAAAGTCCAGCTTCCTCCGGGCGCGATGGACAGGCCGGCCGGCGGCGCGAATTCGTGAAAATTGGCGTTGCGGCGCAGGAAGACGGCATTGTCGCAGGCTTGCGGATCGACGAGGCGCGTCAGCGTCGTATAGGCAAGACGAACATTCGCAAGAGGCGCATCCGAGAAATTGAAGAGCGTCAGGGTCAGCCGACCATGCTTTCCGCCCTCGGGAGACCAGGTGTTTTCAAGATGATAAGCGGCCGGCTGCATCATGTTCCCTTTTGGCAACGAACGTCAGTAGTGTTCGGACTGAGAGAAGGTGTGGGCGAGTTCCGCCTGGCCCGCCGTCAGGCCGCAATCGACGGGCAGGCAGACGCCTGTGATCGCCGAGGCGAGCGGGCTTGCGAGGAAGGAGACGGCATTGGCGACGTCGACGGGATCGACGACGCGCTGCAGCGCATACCAGCGCTTGGCTTCTTCGAAGACATTCGGATTGGCTGCAGCGCGAACTTCCCAGGCCTGCGTGCGCACGGTGCCGGGCGCGACCGCATTCGAGCGGATGCCGAACTTGCCGTATTCGACCGCGACCAGCCGAGTGAAATGCACAAGCCCGGCCTTGGCGGCGCTGTAGGCTGGATGGCCGAAGACGGCCAAGCCGTTGACGGAGGCGATATTGACCACCGACCCCTTCGACGCCTTCAACATATCCTCGACGGCGCGGAAGCACAGGAACGCCGCCTCCAGATTGAGGGCGTTGTCGGCGCGCCATATGGCCGGCGTCGTATCGTGAAGGCTGACGGCGCGGGCGGCACCGGCATTGTTGACGAGCGTCTTCAGCCCGCCCAGTCCCGATGCGGCCTTGGCCATGACGGCAACATCGCTGTCGCTGGTGATATCAGCCTTGAACGGCACGAAACGCTTCGCCGGTCCGAGCGCCTGCGCCGCCGTCCGCACCGCCGCCTCGTCTATATCGACAAGCAGGATGACATCATGGTCATCCGCCAGCCGCTTTGCGATGGCACGGCCGATATCGCCGGCCGCCCCTGTGACGATGGCAACGGATTTGCTCATATGGCTTCTCCTAATTAGTTCCCGAGCGGTGATGCCGTTCTTTATTATTGTTTTGTCGGTAGCTTCAGACGCTCTAGTCCCCGAGAAGCTGGCGATCGTCGCCATCGCGATGGGTCACGAGCTGTTGCTTGATACGGCGCAATATCACGGTCGCCTGTGGCTGGATGCGATGGGCGACCAGGCTGGCGAGAATGTCGACCACGGCGAGATAGGCGATGCGCGTCGAGGTCGGCCGATAGATATTGTCGCCTTCCGGCAGGTCGACAGGCAGCGTGATGTCGGCGGCATGCGCCACCGGGCTTCCGCTCTGCGTGAGCGCGATGGTCGGCACCTTGGCTTCGCGCGCCAGCATGAAGGCGCGCACCAATTCGGCATTGCGGCCGGAGAAGGATGAACCGATCAGCACATCCGTCGGCTTGGCGGCGGCCGCCATCATCAGCTGCATGCTGTGATCGGAACTTGACGTAATCCGCAGGCCGAACCGGAACAGCCTATTCTGCAGCTCGCTGGCGATCATTGAGGAATTGCCGCCGGAGCCGAAGGCATAGATCATCTCGGCGCCGGCAAGCCGGTTTGCCGCCTGCTCGATAGCGTCGACATCCAGGCCGCGATGCAGAAGGAAAAGTGCATTCTGCGCCTTGGTGATAATGTCCTGGGCAACGTCGGCCGGCGCGATGCTCTTTGGCTCGGGCTTCAGATAGCGGAGGCCGACATAGGCGGTGCGCGCCAGCTGCACCTTGAAATCGGAAAAGCTTTCGCAGCCGAGGCGACGACAGAAACGCGTCACCGTGGGCGGCGAGACGTCCGCCTTGCCCGCGAGCTCGATGATAGAAGCATTAACGGCAAATTCGAAATCGTTGAGGACGATATCGGCGATGCGGATTTCCGATTGCGAAAGCCGGCCCCTCTCGTCCTGCATGGTCGTGAAGATATCCATCAGCCCCCCTTTGTCGCCGTTTTACAAACGTCTGACACGTAGTAAGCGACGCAATCCATCTCAATCTCACCATTCCCGCCTTTGCCTGTGGACAGGCTTGTGGGCAGGCGCGCATTGCCATTCGTCCCCATCCGGCGGAAACCTTGACGTGTGATGGCCGCCATGCGGTTCCTGCAAATTATTTTCTTGATGCGTTGACAAGTGACCATAGAAAGCGGATTTTGACCAGCGAAAATCGAAAATTATGAAAAGAATTTAAATGACGGCGGTTACAATGCGTGATCCTTTCAAGAATCCTTTCCCTGCCGGCGACGTCGCGCGGCATTCGATCTGGGAAATGCTCGTTTCGCGCGATATCGACGCTTTTCTTGCCGCCGATTGGTCTATGGTATCGGGTGATTTCGTCGAAGAGGGCTTCATTGGCATCGACGGCCGGCGCGAGATCAGCCCCGACAAGTGGCGCCTCGGTTTCCCGACGCTATCAGCCTATCGCGACGAGTGGCTGCGCCAGGCGCGCGACTTTGCCACGCAATCCTTCGCCGAAGATCCGCGTACGGCCATTTTCACCACGACGACGCTCGAAGATATCGAGATCGAGGGCGACATGGCTCTCGTGCGCAAGAAGTTCGACGGCAGCCTGAAGAAATCGGATGGCGGCATCGACGTGATGAAATGGCAGACGCTTTATTATTGCCGCCTGCATGAGGGGCGCTGGAAGATCAGCGGCTTCACCGGTTACCTGCCGAACCCCATGGAATAGAGGCGACGGCGTTGCGCATTTTCACCGCGACCCTCGCGACCGAGACGAATACCTTCTCTCCCATCTGCGTCGACCGACGCGCTTTCGAAGCGTCTCTCTATGCGCCGCCCGGCATGCATCCGGAAACGCCGACGCTGTGTTCGGCGCCGATCACCGTGGGACGGCGCATTGCCGCGCAAAAGGGCTGGGACGTGATCGAGGGCACCGCCGCCTGGGCCGATCCCGCCGGGCTGGTAAACCGCCGGACCTATGAGGAGCTGCGGGACGAAATCCTCGACCAGCTGCGGGCGGCCATGCCTGTCGATGCCGTCATTCTTGGGCTGCACGGTGCCATGGTCGCGGATGGTTACGAGGATACGGAAGGCGATTTCCTATCACGCGTCCGCGAGATCGTCGGGCCTGATATCCTCATCTGCGCGGAGCTCGATCCGCACAGCCATCTGACCGAAAAACGCCTCGCGGCCGCGGATTTCCTCGTCTATTTCAAGGAATTCCCGCATACGGATTTCGTCGATCGCGCCGAGGATCTCTGGCGCATCGCCGTCGATACGCTGGAAGGCCGTGTCAAGCCGGTCATGTCGGTGTTCGACTGCCGCATGATCGATGTCTTTCCGACATCGCGCGAGCCGATGCGCTCCTTCGTCGACAAGATCATGGCGATGGAAAAGAGCGATGGCGATATCCTGTCGATCTCGGTCATTCACGGCTTCATGGCCGGCGACGTGCCTGATATGGGCACGAAGCTGCTCGTCGTCACCGATAATAAGCCGGATAAAGGATCTGCGATCGCGCGCGACCTCGGGCTGGAGCTCTTCTCCAAGCGCGGCACCTTCATCATGCCGCAGATCGATGAGAAGCAGGCGGTGAGCGAGGCCATGGCCGCGACTTCAGGCCCGGTCGTCATCGCCGATCTCTGGGACAATCCCGGCGGCGGCACGGCGGGGGATGCCACGGTCGTTCTGCGGGAACTGCTCGATCGCGGCGCCACCGACACGGCGATCGGCACGATCTGGGATCCCATGGCCGTGCAGATCTGCATGGCGGCTGGCGAAGGTGCTGAAATCCCGCTGCGCTTCGGCGCGAAATCGGCGCCGGGCACGGGCAATCCCATCGACGGCCGCGTCAAGATCGTCCGCCTCGTCACCAATGCCGAGATGCGCTTCGGCGAGAGCTTCGCCCCCTTCGGCGATGCCGCGCATATCCAGCTCGATGGTATCGACATCATCCTGAATTCGACGCGAGCTCAAAGCTTCGATCCGAGCCTGTTCTCCATCATGGGCATCGATCCCACAGCCAAGAAGATCCTGGTCATCAAGTCGACCAATCATTTCTATGCGTCCTTCTCCAAGATCGCTTCGCAGATCCTTTACTGCTCGGCGGGGACGCCATATCCCAACAATCCGGCGCGCACGCCCTATCGCCGCGCGCGAAAGGACATCTGGCCGATGGTGGCGGATCCCTTTGCAGACGAACGGAAAGGTGCCTGACATGGCCCATCACATCGCTCATGACATCGCCTCGGAAATTAGCCCCAAGCCCGGCGACCGGATCGAAGCGCTCTCGACACCGCGCCCGATCATCGATGAGGACCGGCTGGCGGGCAACATCGCCCGCGTGCAATCCTACATGGATGCGCACGGCCTGAATTTCCGCCCGCATATCAAGACGCACAAGATCCCCGCGCTGGCGCAGGCGCAGGTCGCCGCCGGCGCCAAGGGAATCAACTGCCAGAAGATCACCGAGGCGGAAGCCTTCGCCGATGCGGGCTTCGAAGATATCCTCATCACTTTCAACATTCTCGGCCCGGAAAAGCTCGCACGTCTTGCCGCTCTGAATGAGCGCATCGGCGGGTTGAAGGTCGTTGCCGACAGCACGGTTACAGTCGATGGTCTTTCCGAGTGGTTCGCGAGCCGCAAGCCGCTCACCGTGCTAGTGGAATGCGACACCGGCGGCGCGCGCTGCGGCGTGCAATCGCCTGCGGAGGCTGCCGCTCTTGGCAAGCATATCGCCGGCAAGCCTGGCCTCGCCTTCGCCGGCCTGATGACCTACCCGAAACCGGACAATGCCGCCGCGACACAGGAATTCCTGTCGGAAGCCGTGAAGCTTCTGAAGGCCGACGGCGTCGAATGCCCGATCGTCAGCAATGGCGGCACGCCGAGCCTCTTCGAGGCACATCTCGTGACCGCGGCCACGGAACATCGAGCCGGCACCTACATCTATAATGACCGCTCCATGGTGCGGGCCGGCCATTGCCGGGAAGAGGATTGCGCGATGCATATCCTCGCCACCGTCGTCTCGCGTCCGACCGAAGACCGGGCCGTCATCGATGCCGGTTCGAAGGCGCTCACCTCCGACCTTCTCGGCTTTGCCGATTTTGGCCAGGTGGTCGGCTATCCCGACGCGGTCATCAAGGGGCTTTCGGAGGAGCATGGCGTCATCGACCTGTCGAAGTGCGGCGGGCCGCGCCCGCAGATCGGCGACAAGATCCGCATCATCCCGAACCATACCTGCGTCGTCTCCAACCTCTTCGATCAGATGGTGTTTCATCGCGACGGTGTGGTCACGCGTGTCGAGGATGTGGCGGCTCGCGGGCTGGTCTGGTAACCGTATAGCCACCCGCCCTCGTGGTTGCTTCCGGGGCCACCCTCGTCCTTCGACGGGCTCAGGATGAGGGTGGAGTGAGCTATGAGGGCGGAGCGAGCTATAAGCTGGACGGAGATGATCAGTCCTCATAGTGAGGAGGCCCGAAAGGCCGCCTCGAACCACGAGGGCGGGTGGTTGCTTTCGGGGCCGCTCCCTTAGGAAGCGGCCGAGTTCAGCAATTCCATGTCGATTTCGGTCAATTCCACCCGCCGTTCGAAGGCCTGGCCGCTCTCGTCGAAAAGATGGCAGTCGCCGACACTGATACCGGTCTTGAGCGGCACGTCCATGCGGATGGCGGCGCTGCCCGGCAAGGTCGCGCAGAAATTCTCGTCGATGCCTTCCGCTGCGGCATAGGCGACGGTCTGCGCGCCAAGACGCTCGACAACGTTCGGAACGATGGTCAAGGTCAGGTCGCCGCCGGCAAGCTGGACATGTTCGGGCCGGATGCCGAGCGTCAGCGCCTTGCCGGCGATGCCCCGGCGCGGCGCGACGGGCAACAGGGCCTTCTGGCCCTTGTAATCCACCTCCACGCCCGCGTCGCTGACATTGGCGCAGGTGACGGGCAGGAAGTTCATCTTCGGATTGCCGATGAAGCGGGCGACGAATGTGTTGGCCGGCTTGTGATAAAGCTGCAGCGGCGCGCCGACCTGCGATATTTCGCCGGCATTCAGGACGACGATGCGATCGGCCATGGTCATGGCTTCGACCTGGTCGTGCGTCACATAGATCATGGTCGCCTGCAGCTGCCGGTGCAGCTTCGCCAGCTCGATGCGCATGTCGGCGCGCAGCGCGGCGTCGAGGTTCGACAGCGGCTCGTCGAAGAGGAAGATCTTCGGCTCGCGCACGATGGCGCGACCGATGGCAACGCGCTGGCGCTGGCCGCCGGACAGCTGGCCCGGCTTCTCCTGCAAGCGCTGATCGAGATGGAGGATGCGGGCGGCATGCTCGACCTTGGCCCTGAGCTTGTCTTCCGGCATCTTCTCGACCCGCAAGGGGAAGGCGATGTTCTCGAATACCGACATGTGCGGGTAGAGCGCGTAGGACTGGAAGACCATGGCGATGCCGCGCTTGACCGGCGGCAGATCGTTGACGCGGGCACCATCGATCATGATGTCGCCGCTGGTCACATCATCGAGGCCGGCAATCATGCGCAGCAAGGTCGACTTGCCGCAGCCGGACGGACCGACGAAGACGATGAATTCACCATCCGTCACGTCGAGTTCGACGCCCTTGATGACCTCGAAATGACCATAAGATTTTTTGACCTGATGAAGGTGCAGCTTTCCCAAACTCTGTCTCCGCGCGACGCCGCTACTTGGCGGGCAGGGCTAGAGCGGTTCAGCTTTCATGGAATCGCTGAACCGCTCTAGCCCTTTGTTGTCTCGCAATTCCGGACGGAAAACCGCTGCGCACTTTTCCTGGAATTGCTCTGGAAAGGCCGCGCGCAATGCACGCGGCCGGTGGCTTGCAGATTTTACTTATACTGCTCGAGATCGGCAGCTGCCTTTTTCAAGGCATCCGCCGGCTGGGCCTTGCCTGTCACGACCGACTGGACCATCTCGATCATGACGTTCTGGAAGCCCTTATAGTCCTTGAAGAGCGGCTCCGGACCACCATAGGCGATGCCGTCGATGAACGGCTTCCAGGACGCGTCCTTCTTGACGAACTCGTCAACCAGCGGCGACGGACGCAGCGGCGTCAGGCCGGCGCCGCCCTGCAGTTCGTATTCCGCCTGCGGGCCTGGAGACGTGATGAACTTGGCGAACTCGGCTGCCTTGTCCTCGACGCCAGAACCCTTGAAAACGGCAAGGCTGTCGGTGATGAGCAACGTGCCCGGACCCTTGGCCGACGGGCCGAGCGGCAACGGCGCGACGCCCCAGTTGATCTTCGTTTCCTTCAAGCGATAGGCGGCGCCGGAACCGGCCTGGAGCATGCCGACCTTGCCATCGAGGAAAATGGCGCGCATCTCGTTCTGTTCGTAAGCCGTGGGGCCTTCGACGGAATAAGGCGTAATGTCCTTATAGGCCTGGAGGGCGGCTAGCACTTCCGGGCTGTCGAGGGTGATCTTGTCGCCGTCGATGACCTTGCCGTTGTCGGTGTAAACCCAATGCAAGAACTGGTGCATGGTGTTGTCGAAGGTCTTGGCCGAGAGGCCGTAGCCCGGGATGCCGGTCTTTTCCTTGATCGCCTTGGCGTCGGCGATTTCCTCGGCCCAGGTGGTCGGCGGCTTTTCCGGATCAAGACCGGCCTTCTTGAACAGGTCCTTGTTCCAGTAGAGAGCCTTGGTCGAGAAGGCCACCGGTGTGCCCCATTGCTGCCCATCGATAGTGACGGTATCGACGATGCCCGGATAATAGGTCTTCTTTTCGTCATCCGTCATCGGGATCGGAACGATCATATCGTTGTCAGCGAACTGCTTGAGCGTCCGCGAACCGACATAGGCCATGGCGACCGGCGTACCGGCAGCGGCAAGCGTCGTTGCCTTGTCCTGGCACAATTCCCAGCCGACGAGTTCTGGCTTGACCGCCCAGCCCGGATTCTTGTCTTCCCATTGCTTGATGTACTTCACATGGATCGGATCGATGCTGTCACCGCAATAAATCCAGCTGATTTCCTTGTCGGCGGCCTGGGCATTCACGGCGCCAAGCGCGGTGGAGCCGAGCAAAGCAAAGGCGAGAAGCCCCGTCTTGAAATGGAATGTCACGTTTAAGCTCCCGTTTTCTCTGGTGGTTGATTGATTTTATTGCTTCACCGCGCCGGCGGTCAGACCGCTGACGAGATACCGTTGCAGGAAGAAGATCACGACCAGAGCCGGCGCGATGCCGACGAAACTTGCGGCCATGAGCTCGTTCCAGACGACCTCCTGCCGGCCGAAATAGGCAAAGAGGCCTACCGGCAGCGGCATGTATTCCGTTTTAGAATTGAAGGTGAGCGCATAGATGAACTGCTGCGCATAGGCCTCGATGAAGGAGGAAATCGCCACCACGGTGATGCCGGGCATGGCGATCGGCAGGATGACGCGGCGCAGCGTATAGAACTGGCTTGCACCGTCCACATAGGCGGCCTCGTCAAGCTCGCGCGGAATGCGCCTGATATAGGTGTGCAGCAGCCAGATTCCGGTGGGGATGATGAAGGCGACGCCCGGCACGATCATGGCGAAATAGGTGTTCAGCACGCCGAAGGAACGCATGAGCCGGAACAGCGGGATAAGCAGCACGGCGCCGGAAAACATCTTGACGGCGAGAAAGGCGCCGAGCAGCAGGCCGGCGCCCTTGAATTCGAAACGCGCAAAGGCATAGGCCGCCGGCACCACGAGGATCAGCACGATGATGGTAATCGTGCCGGAAATCAGGAACGAGTTGAAAATGTACCAGCCGAAGCCCGGCACGCTGGTCCACATCGTCCGGTAGGCCGCGAACGAACCATTTTCCGGGATGAAATGGTAGGGCGACGAGAACAACTGGCTGAGCGGCTTCAGCGACACCAGGAACCCTTCGACGAAGGGTGCCAGCACGAAACTCAGGAACAGAAGGATTCCGGCATAGATGCCGATGATCTCGTACCATTTGTAGCGATTGATCATGGCGGGCTGGCTCATCGCTTGGCTCCTGCGGAAAAGCGGCTGGTCAGGCGGAAATAGGCAAGGCAGAAGAGCGACAGGAAGACGCAGATCAACACCGCGCGGGCAGCACCCTCGCCATATTTGTAGGAGCCAATCGCGGTGCGATAGGTGTCGATGATCATCGTCGTCGTCTCGCCGTTCGGGCCGCCGCGGGTCAGGATCCAGATGATGTCGAAGGAATTGAACGTCGAGATCAACGAAAGCATCGACATGGTGACCAGCGAAGGCACCAGCAGCGGCAGGGTGATGCGGCGAAAGCGATAGAAACGGCCGGCACCGTCGGTCCAGGCGGCTTCATAGAGATCGTGCGGGACCGCCTGCATCGCCGCCAGCATATAAAGAGTGACCATCGGCACGCCGATCCAGACGTCGGTGACAATCGTCGCCCAGAAGGCCGAACTGCCATAGGCAAGGAACGCGACCGGGCTGTCGACGATGCCGAAGCGCTGCAGCAGGCCCGAAATCATGCCGAACTGGCCGTTATACATCCAGCCCCACATGAAGATGCCGATTGCCATCGGCACGATCCAGGGCGGCATGGTCAGCACGCGGAAAAGCGCGCGGCCCGGGACGGCGGAGTTCAGCAGCGCCGCTCCCAAGGTGCCGATGATCATCTTGATCGACACGGAGAAGAACGTCCAGATGAAGGTGCGGACGATGACCGACGCGAATGTTTCGTTGAAGATCTTGCCGTAGTTCTCGAAACCGACCCAATTCGTCACCTTCTTCAACGACGCATCGGTGAAGGACAGGATTACAGTGTCGACCAGTGGATAGGCGACGATGACGGTGACGTAGAGGAGAGCCGGAAGAAGCAGGATCCAGGCGAAGATGATTGTGCTGCGTTGAACACCCATCTTGCGCCCCTCCTCAGGCGGCTCTTGAATAGAGCGCTTCGTCGAACTCGTCCCAGATCGGTCGGAGATCCACGACGGCCCTCTTCATGCGCGCCTCGTCCATCGAGAGCGCCAGAATGCCCGCTTCCAGCGCATTCAGCGTCGAGACCGGCAGATGCTGCCCCGATTTGACATGCGAGATGATATCGGCCGCCATCTGTTCGTCGGCGCCATAGTGCTGCGAAAGCGTCGTGCGCGTCGCATAGGTCTTCTCGATCACCTTCTTGCCCGTGAGCATCTCATGGACGTTGAAATAACCGCGAATGAAATCGCCTTCTGCCATGCCGCGCGAGCCCATGATGGCAAAACGGCGGAACTGATCCGGCACGTTCAGGTTGGTGTGAAAGTTCATGCCGACGCCATTGGCGTATTCGACGATCGCCACCTGGTAGTCGATGATATCGCCGTCGCTGTCGAAGACCTTGTCCGACCCCATCCAGCCGCTCGGCTTGCGATGGAAAAGCTCAAGATCGTTGATGCCTTCCCTTGCGGGATCGTTTTCCGGGACGAAGCTCTTGCGCCCGCCGAAGCTTGCGACCCTCTCCGGTCGCGCACCGACCACGCCATTATAAAGATCGAGGTCGTGGCAGCATTTCTCCAGCATGAAACTGCCGGAATAATGCTCGTAGCGGCGCCAGTCGCGCATGAAAAAGGCGCCGTGATAGGGCTCGATGTGCTCGGCCGCCTCGATGGAAACGACATGGCCGAGCTTTCCTTCGGCCTGCGCGACCAGCAGATCGCGGTACATCGGCGAATAGCGCAGCACGAGGCCGACCATCAGCCGCTCGTGACCGAATTTCGCCATCAGGCGGGCAAGCTCGATACTGTCCTTGATTGTCGTGACGATCGGCTTTTCGCAGAAAATCTTGAGGCCGGCCTCGAGCCCGATGCGGATATGATCGAGATGCATGTGGTTGGGCGAACCGATCATCAGCAGATCGATGTTCTCGTTGGCAATCAGCTCCTGAGGCGTCGCATAGGCCTTTCCGGCTGATATGCCCTGCTCGAGCAAACCGGGCAGGCCTGCGGGTTCCGGATCGACATATCCGGCAATCTCGAAGCTTTCGTCGATCGCCTTGAATACATAACCCAGATATCCCAGGCGGAATCCCAGCCCAATGATTCCCACTCGCATGCTTTTATGTTCCCATTACGTAATTTATTTTCGTAAGCTTGGGACAAATTTTCGCATTCGTCAACGACGTTCGCGCATTTACTCAAAAACATGAAATTTATTTTCAGATTATCGCCTAAAAATGCGCAACCCCTAGGGATGAGGCTGCGCGCGATTTGACTGGATTGCTGCTTATTTCAGCAGAGCCGGACGCCTGTTATCTGTCTGGGCCGTTATATTGCCAGTATTGATAATTCGGTTTTCTGGTGCTGCTGGAAATCATACCATCCTGCTCGCAGACATAACCGAGACGCGGAAGGCTGCGATAAAACAGGCCCTCCCGGAAATCATCCGCGTACAAGGTGGTCGTGCTGCATTGAAATTTCTCGTCAGCCGCCATTTTTGGCGCAGTTACGCCCGGCAGGTTCTTGTAAGGATAGACGGGAGCGACATATGGCTTGGGGAGAAGCGGGTTCTCGGCGAAGACTGCAGTCGGCATGAGACCCGCCAGAAACAACGCAACGACGGCGATTTTCGATTTGGTCAACATGACTTGCGACGATCCTTTACCCATGCAAATACGACACTTCGGTGCCCCGTGGTCTGAATATAAGGAGGCTCCTGTTGCGCGCCAACAGGCGTCTCGCCGAAATCGCGTTCAAATGATCGTTCAGGGATCGACGGAAATTCGTTCACGCTACGTTACACCAAATAAAATGCTTTTATCCACGAATACAACATGGGCGTGCAGTGCCCATTTGCGACAAGTCATAAGCATGGTATATAGAAGTAGAAATGCCTTCCTAGTTGCTGTCGCCACGATTTCTGTTTGCAGGAGTAACAGTCATTCTCGAACAGATTAATCGTATCCCCCGCCTTGTCGACTCTGACATCGCTGACGAAGCCGCTCAGCAGCTTCGCATCTATGTC
>NZ_JBNDIC010000040.1:0-62854 GCF_056755475.1 Rhizobium sp. KNZ2-6A
GTGTAGAAGGGAGCGGTAACGACGACGGCATCAGCCCCGGCCTCTTTTGCGATTTTCGAATGGGCGACGACGCGGTCGGTCGCGGGGTCTATGACACCGACCAGCAGCGGCACCCGGCCGTTCACGACCTTGGCGGAATGTTCGATGATCTCGCGCCGCGTCTTTTCGTCATAGAAGACGACTTCGCTGGTGGAGCCCAGCACGAAGACGCCGTGGCAACCGCCATCGATCAGATGTTCCAGCACCCGCGTATAGGATGCGTAATCCACGGTGAAATCGCCGTTCAGCGGCGTTACGACGGGAGGCACCACGCCCTTGAATTTGCTCATTTTCTCTTTCTTTCCTGGGTTCAATGAAGTTCGGCGCGCGGATCGAAGGCATCCCTCAATCCGTCGCCGATGAAATTGATGGCAAGGACGGCAAGAACCAGTGCGGCGCCGGGAAACAGCCATTGCCAGGGATATTGTTCGAGAACGGCGGTGGAGCGGGCCGCGTTCAGCATGTTGCCCCAGCTCGCCGCGGGCGGCGCAATGCCGAGCCCGAGAAAGGAAAGTCCGGCTTCCAAAAGGATGGCGTTCGCCACCTGCGTCGTGGCGTAAACCACCAGAATATCGATGCAGTTCGGCATGCCGTGACGCAGCAGCAGGTGCGGCAGCCCAGCGCCCATGCCACGCGCCGCCGTCACGAAGTCACGCTCGCGCAGTTCCAGCAGCCTTGAGCGCACCATGCGGGCAAGCAGCGGCCAGGACAGCAGCGATATGACTGCTATCGTCGGCAAAATGCCCGTACCGGTGATGGAGGCCAGCACCAGCAGGAAGATCACCGGCGGCAAGGTCATGACCAGATCGACGAAGCGCATGCTGAGCGCATCCGCCCAGCGCCCGGCAAAAGCCGAAACGAAGCCGAACAGGAAGCCGATAACAGCCGAAATGGCAGTGGAACCTGCCGCGACCATCAGCGATATGCGTCCGCCTTCGAGCACTCTGGCAAAGACGTCGCGCCCAACGCCATCCGTTCCGAACCAATGGGTTGCATTGGGTGGTGCATTCATGGCCAGGAGATCGATGTCGTTGGGCTGGAACCGCCACCATAGCGGATAGGTGGCGATCAGCAGCAGCATGGGCATGGCGATGCAGACGCCGAACAAGGCGGCCCCGTTCAGCCGGAAACGGTCGAGCGCGCGGGCCAGCGGGCCATGGCTTGGTCGTTCGGTTCGCGCCAGCATCTCAGCCAACCTTGATGCGCGGATCGATCACCGCATAGGCGATATCGGTCAGCAGGTTGACGAGGATGACGCAGGCGCCGATGACAAGCGTCGCTCCCATGATGACCGGATAGTCGCGGGACGTGACGGCATCGACCAGCAGCAGGCCCATGCCCGGCCAGTTGAAGACGCTTTCGACGAAGATCGCGCCACCGATCGCAAGGCCGATGGTCGAGCCAATGACGGTTACGACGGGCAGCAGCGCATTGCGCAGGGCGTGCTTGACGATCACCCAGAATTCGAACACCCCCTTGGCACGCGCCGTGCGCACATAGTCCTGATTGAGGACTTCCAGCAGCGACGCCCGCATGTAGCGCATGATGAGCGCGGCTTGGGCGATCGCCAGAAGTGCAGCCGGCAGGATGAGATGCCGAAGCAAGTCGCCGACGGAAAAATCCTCGCCGGGCGTCAGCATGCCGCCCGAGGGCAGCCAGCCGAGACGCACGGCGAAGATATAGAGGCCGACGAGCGCGCTCAGAAAAGCCGGGCTCGATATGCCGGCCAATGCCAGGACGGAAAGCGAGAGATCCGTCAGCGAATTGCGCCTGACGGCGCCGACGACGCCTGCGGCAATGCCGGCGATGATCGCTATGATCAAGGCCGAGCCCATCAGCAGCACCGTCGGTCCGATGCGTGACAGCACCAGCGTCGAGACCGGTTGATCCAGCCGCTTGACGGAATAGCCGAGATTGCCCTGCAGTGCCTGTTGCAGCCAGCCGATATATTGCAGCGACAGCGGTCGATCCAGTCCGAGGCGCTCGCGCAGGTCGGCCATTGCGGCGGGAGACAAGGGCGTGCTCGGATCGATATAGGCATCGATCGGATCGCCCGGCGTCAGCCGCAACAGGACGAAGACCAGCATGCTCAAGGCGACGAGCATGCCGATGCCGATCACAAGACGCCTGAGACCATAGTGAAGCATATCGAGCCTATGTTTCGAGGAGGCGCCAGCCGCGCTACGACCGGCCGAAAACCTAGTTTACGAGCTTCCACGCTTCCGGGTGCGCGATGTAGGGCCCGCCGCCGGGCGCCGGCGTCCAGACGAAATCCTTCACCTTGGACGAAACCACGCCATAGCGGTTCGCCACCCACATGGTCGCCCAGGGCAGGTCCTTGTTCATGACCTTGCAGACATCCTGGTAGCGCTGGTCGCGCTTGCCGGCATCCGTCTCGGCAATGGCGGCATCGAGCGCCTTGGTCAGATCGGGCATGCGCGCGCGCACCACATTGGCGCCTGCCGGCGGGATCTGCTTTTCATTGAGCCCGGTATTGATGTTGCTTGGATCAGGCCCGTTCTGCAGGCCGGCATAGACGAGCTGGAACTGCGATGTATCGGCATTGGGATTGAGCACGATGCCGTTATAGGTCGGCGCATCGACGGCGCGCGGCACGACATTGATGCCGACCTGCGCCAGCATGGCCTGCACCGCCGCCAACACGTTCGTCGCAAGCGGCGTGTTGTAATAGGTCAGCAAGGCGATCGGCTTGCCGCCGTTGATCTTGTCCCAGCCGGCTTCGTCGAGCAATTGCTTGGCCTTGGCCGGATCGTAGGGATAGGCTTCGACGCCATCCGGAACCAGCTGATCGGCGACATAGGCGCAGTTGGCCGGTTTTGCCGCTCCGCCATAAAGGCTCTTGATGATGGCATCGCGATTGATGGCGTGCATGACGGCCTGACGGACGCGGAGATCCTTCCACAGTGGCGAATCCTGGTTGAAACCCAGATAGTTGACGACGAAGGAATCGCCCTCGATGACCCGGAAGGACTTGTCGCCCTTGAAGGTCGGCACATCGTTGGAATCGACATAGGTGAACTGGATCTCGCCTGCCCGCAGCGCCGAGATCGCGGCGGCGGGATTGGCGAAATAGCGGTTGATCAGCCGATCGAGAACGGGTTTGCCGCCGCGATAATCCGGGTTGGCGGTGAGTTCGACATACTGATCCTGCACATATTTGACGAACTTGAACGGACCTGTCCCGATCGGCGATGTCGACCACCAGGTGCTCTTCGCGAGCTGATCGGCCGGCACGGCGGCAAGCAGATGCTCGGGCAGCACCATGATCTTGGCCAGGGTATCCAAGAGGCTCGCGGACGGCGCCGAAAGCTTGACGACGAGTGTATGATCGTCGGGCGTCTCGACCGATGACAGGAGTTTAAACCGGGCGGCAAAGACCGAACCGGTCTTGGAATTGGCGGCAAGGTCGATGGTGAACTTGGCGTCCTTGGCCGTGAACGCCTTGCCATCGTGCCACTTGGTGTCGGCAAGCTTGAACGAATAGGTCAATTGATCCGGGCTCACCTCATAGGAGGAAGCAAGCACGCCGACGATCTTCTGCAGCTTTTCGTCGTAACTGACCAACGGTTCGAAATAATTACTGAGCCAGGTGAGACCGGCGGTTGCCGCCAGGGGATTGAAGTTGCCCTGAAAACCGCCGGGACCGACATCGAAACCGCCCGACATGGTTGCGGCGGCGGCAGGAGCAGCCATACCGCTCAAAACAGTGGCCGACATCAACGCTCCCAACGCGATTACCGGCAGATGAAAAGCTTTCCTCATTGTGATTCTCCTCCCTTGTTTGCGGTCGCTATTCTTTCTTGTTGTTGGCGATCACCTGTGAAATTCCCTCGTAGTGACGGTCGAGGCGCATGCGCACCTTCTTGAGATTTCTGGATTCCAGCGCGTCGACGATGGCCTCGTGGTCCCGCCAGGTGGCCACGGGATCGACATTCTCCAGATCGAAAAAGCGGGAAGCCTTATAGAAGGCGAGCCAGAACACATCGATCAGGCGAACGAATGTCTCGTTGCCCTGGCAGCGAAACAGCAGCCGGTGAAAAAGCTGGTCGTCCTCTGCAAAGGGCTCGCCACGCTCGGCGTGAGCACGCATGCGGTCGGTGGTGGCGCGCAGCTCGGCCAGATCCTCAGCCCCGATCATCTCCAGCGTCTTGCCGATCAGGCCGACTTCGAGTGTGCGGCGGATTTCCAGCACCTCCTCCATATGCCGAAGCGCATCGCCGAGCCCGTAGGCGAGATTGTCGAGCAGCGGCGCAAAGGAAAAGGCTTTGACGAAAATGCCTATGCCGCGGCGCGTCTCCAGCACACCGAGAGATTCCAGCGCCTTGATGCCTTCACGAAGGGAGTTGCGGCTGACGCCCAATTGCACCGCAAGCTCACCTTCCGCCGGCAGCATGGTGCCGGCCTGAAGACCGTTGTCCGCGATGTAACTGCGCAAGCTTTCCTGCACGGAGACATGCAGCAATGGCGCGCGCGTCAAAGGCTGCATCACTTTGCCGACCATAGAACGGGCTCCCATAGAGATCGGCAATGATCCTATGAACTTGTAGGATATCCGTCAAGGGGACAAGTGAGTAAACAATACCCCCGCGGGCGGTTGTGCAAAACCCGGCCCGCCAGAGCGACCAAGGCGATAATCTTCACGTCAAACGATGGGCTGCCCCGGCTTGGGAGGTGGTGCCGGCGCTCAGTTCGCCCCGTGCGACATATCCGTCTCCGGCAAACGAACGAGCTTGCCCTCCTCAGCCTTGTAGAAATACTGGCTGGCAACCAGCCATCCCTTCAGCGGCCGTAGCGGCGGAATGCAGGTCGCCAGCATGAATGGCCCGGTTACCAGGAACTGGACCCAGATCGGCGCCGAGAAGGCAACCTCCAACCACACGCCGAGAAGCACGCTCGGAATGCAGGCGAAACAGATGACGAAGAAAGCCGGCCCATCGGCAGGATCGGCAAAGGAATAGTCGAGGCCGCAGGCCTCGCATTGTTTGCGCAGCGTCAAAAATCCATCGAACAAACGCCCTTGTCCGCAACGAGGGCAACGGCAACGAAGGCCGGTCTGAACCGGGTTCAGCGGCGGATATTCAGTTTCCATGGCGGGCATCACTCCTGAAACAGCGTTCTTTGCTAGCGCGATCAATGTCGCGCATTGCATGCATTCAATATAGTTACAATGAATGCAGACAAAGAGTCCATTCGTCAGAGTGACGCAGTAGATCACCGGCGAAAACATCACCGAGCCAGACGCGCGATCGGTAGCGAAACTGCAGGTTTTAGAGCCGGATGATTTTAGGTCCGTTCGACCTAAAATCTGAATCCGCTCTAGAATCAAAGAAATAGAGCGTGATGTCGTCCGAAAACTGCCTGCACTTTTCGGCATCACGCTCTAGAAGAACGACGCCGCCATTTCCGGCGGCCCCTCCAGCGCATGCGCCATGAAGTCCAGCGCGCCCTTCAAGGCCTCACGGCCGATCGGGCCACCGAGGGAAACACGCGCGGCTTCGGGCGCGATGCCCTCCACCGTGAAGGCATCGCTTGCGACAACGCCGATGCCCGCATTGCGCATGTGGCTGGCAAAAGTGGCGCGCGTCCAGCCGTTGCCCAAGGGCAGCCAGATATTGAAGCTGATGGGATCGGCGCGATAACTCTTGGAAGGCAATATGTCCGTCACCATCTTCTGGCGGGCGGCCGCCTCCGTGCGAATGAAGCGTAGAATGCCATCGGCGGTGCCGTCCTCGATCCAGCGTGTGGCAAGCGCCATATTGAGCGGCGACGCCATGACATTGCTGCTCCGCATTGCGCTTGCGAAGGGCCATATCGACTTGGTGTCCGGCGCCACGACGAAGGCAAGGCGAAGCCCGGCACCGATGCACTTCGCCAATCCCCCGATATGCCAGGTCATATCCGGCGCAACCGCAGCCATTGGCGGCGGTGCGTCCAGCGGAATGAAGCCATAGGCATCGTCCTCGATGATCGGTACGCGATATCTGCGAGCGACGGCGGCAATCGCCTCGCGACGCTTGAGCGGAATGGTCAGCGTCGTCGGGTTCTGCAGGGTGGGATTGAGATAGAGCGCTTTCGGTTGGCGGCGCTGGCAATGCTCGGCAAAAGCATCCGGCAAAATGCCTTCCTCGTCCATCGGCAGCCCGACGAGATTAAGCCGGAGTTGGGCCGCGATCGAGCGCATGCCGGGATAGGTGATATTTTCCGAAAGCACGGTTTCCCCAGGCTTGGCCAACAGACCGAAGATCGCCAGCAAGGCTGGATGAGCGCCGGGCGTCACGAAGATGCGATCCTGGGATGGGGTCAGCCCACGCCGGCCAAGCCAGACGGCAGCGGCTTCCTTGTCCATGCCCGAACCACCGAAGCCTTGATAGCGCAACAGCGGAATGAGATCGGCCGCGACCACGGACAGCCCTTCCCGCATGCGGGCGACGAGATCCGGGTCGCTCGGCTCCGGTGGCAGGTTCATCGACAAGTCGATCGCCGCGGCGCGGCGCGGATCCGAAGCGGCATCGAGGATCGAGCCGCGCTCCCGCTCCTGTCTTCCGGTCACGAAAGTCCCGCGTCCGACATGGGAATCCACAAGACCGCGTTTTTGGGCCTCGACATAGCCCCGCGCCACGGTCGTGAAATCGATGTTGAGGCGCTTGGCAAGCACGCGCTGCGGCGGCAACCTGTCGCCGGCGGCGAGAACGCCGCTGCGCAAGTCCATTTCGATCAGGTCGGCGATGGCGATGTAGCGGGGACTGGAGGAGCGACTGAGATCGGGATGCCAGTTTTTCATTTCATGCTCCGCGCCGGAATCGGTCCGCAATCGCGATCGGACCATTATTGACTGCATATCATTGCATACAATTCATATCAAATGGAACTATCGGCTCGGATTTAAGTCTCCGGCACTGTCATATGCCACGGCATTTCCGATTGACTGCATGGCGGTGGAAGAAAACCATTCGCACGATAACGGCACGCCGGCCCCAGCCGGCATGCCAATCATCTGACAGGACGCCTTTTAGACAGGGGTCGTGTAGCTCACGTCTCTTGAGCGCGGGCCGCTTTCGCCTTCGCTTGATCATCCATGAGTTCGTACCACATGGCGTTGAGAACCGCGAAAGCTGCGGCGAGGGGAAAGCCGAGAAGCCAGGCAAAGTACCACATGCAAAATCTCCTTCAGGATCAGTAGGCGTGACCGCTCTTGTCGTTGACCGCCTTCTCGTCGACCTTGCCCCACAGCACCCGATAGACCCAGGCGGTGTAAGCCAGGATCATCGGCAGGAAGATGATGGTGACGACAAGCATAATGAACAGCGTCAGATGACTGGATGACGAGTCCCAAACCGTCAGGCTGGAGCGCGGATCGAGCGAGGACGGCAAGAGGAAGGGAAACATCGACAGTCCCACGGTCGAGATGATGCCGAAGATGGCAAGCTTGCTGAAGAGCAGCACGGTGACTTCACGCCGGCCGAGCATTGCAAGCAAAGCTGCCGCCGCACCGACGAAGCCAAGGACCGGGGCGATCATCATCCACGGATGCGCATTGTAATTAGCAAGCCATGCTCCCGCACTATGCTCGACCGTCTTCAACAACGGATTGGACGGCCCTTGGGGATCGACAGCACTTGCAATGTGATAGCCGTCGATGCCCATCCACAGGAACAGGCCACCAAGAGCAAAGAGCACGATGACGGCCAGGGCCGCCAAAGTGCCATAGCGGCGAGCGCGTTCGGCAACCGTGCCATCCGTCTTCACCTGCAGCCAGGCTGCGCCATGCATGACGAGCATGGCGACCGACAAAAGGCCGCAAAGGAGAGCATAGGGGTTTAGAAGCGCGAAGAAGGAGCCTTCGTAGAAGATGCGCATATCGTTATCGAAGCGGAATGGCACGCCCTGCAGCACATTGCCGACGGCGACGCCGAAGATCAGCGAGGGCACGAAGCCGCCGATGAACAAGGCCCAATCCCAACCGGCTTTCCAGCCGGCACCGTCCCGCTTCGATCGATATTTGAAGGCGACCGGCCGCAGGATCAAGGCAAACAGGATGGCGAACATGGCGAGGTAGAAGCCGGAGAAGGAAACGGCATAAAGCGGCGGCCAGGCGGCGAAGATCGCGCCGCCCCCCAGGATCAGCCAGACCTGATTGCCTTCCCAGGTCGGGCCGATCGAATTGATGGCAATGCGCCGTTCCGTATCCGTCCTGGCGACGAAGGGAAGGAGTGTGCCGACACCGAGGTCGAAACCGTCGGTCACGGCAAAGCCGATGAGCAGCACGCCGAGAAGCAGCCACCAGATGATGCGCAGGGTTTCGTAGTCGATCAATTCATGCAGGATCATGGCAGGTCACTCCGCAGCCGGAACGAGGTTTTCGGAAATCAGCTTGGCCTCCGGCACGTCATCCGGTTCGGGGCCTTTGCGGATCGCCTTGATCATCAAGGTCATCTCGATGACGATGAGCACGGTATAAAGCGCGGCAAAGCCGAGGATGGTCAGGAGCACCGTGCCGGCGCCGAGATTGGAGACGGCCGCGGCCGTCGGCAGCACGCCTTCGATGATCCATGGCTGGCGGCCGAATTCAGCGACCACCCAGCCAAGCTCGATCGCGACCCATGGCAACGGTATGGCAAAGACCGCGATCCGCAGCAGGGTTGGATATCGATCGAGTTTCCGCCGCGCCGAGAGCCAGAAGAACACGGTCATCAGCAGGATGAAGAACATGCCGAGGCCGACCATGATGCGGAAAGACCAGAAGAGCGTCGGCACATGCGGGATGGTATCGCGGGCGGCCTGGGCGATCTGCTCTTCCGTCGCCTGGCGCGGATCATCGACATAACGCTTCAAAAGCAGCGCATAGCCGAGTTCGTGGCCGATATCCTCGAAGGAGGTGCGGGCAGTGGCGACGTCCTGCGAAGCCCCGCCCGGCGTCGCCGGCTTGGCCGCGCGGATCTTCGTCAGCGCGTCATAAGCCTTGATACCCTGGCGAATATGGTCCTTTGCCTGTTCCTCGAGCTTGTCGATGCCGGCGATTTCCGTCGTCAGCGACCGCGTGCCGATCAGGCCCATGGCCCAGGGGATATGGATGGCATAGTGGGTTTCGCGCGCCTCCTGATCCGGAAAGCCGAAGGCGGTGAAGGCGGCCGGCGCCGGCTCGGTCTTCCACATGGCCTCGATCGCCGCGAGCTTCATCTTCTGATGCTCGGTCGTCAGGTAGCCGCTCTCGTCACCCAGCACGACGACCGACAGCGCGGAAGCGAGACCGAAAGACGCGGCAACCGTCATCGAGCGTTTTGCGAGCTCGACGCTGCGGCCATTGATGAGATACCAGGCCGAAACACCGAGCACAAAGACCGAGGCACAGACGTAGCCGGCCGAGACAGTATGGACGAACTTCGCCTGCGCCACGGGATTGAAGAGAACATCGAAGAAGCTGACGATCTCCATGCGCATGGTCTGCGGGTTGAGCGCCGAGCCTGCCGGGTTCTGCATCCAGCCATTGGCGATCAGGATCCACAGCGCCGAGAAGTTCGATCCCAGCGCCACCGCCCAGGTGGCGACCAGGTGGCCGACCTTGGAGAGCTTGTCCCAGCCGAAGAAGAACAGGCCGACAAAGGTCGCCTCGAGGAAGAAGGCCATCAACCCTTCGATTGCCAGCGGCGCCCCGAAAATATCGCCGACATAATAGCTGTAATAGCTCCAGTTCATGCCGAACTGGAACTCCATGACGATGCCGGTTGCGACGCCGAGCACGAAGTTGATGCCGAAGAGCGTCCCCCAGAATTTCGTCATCTGCCGCCAGATCTGGCGGCCGGTCATGACATAGGTCGTTTCCATGATGGCAAGCAGCACGGAAAGGCCGAGCGTCAACGGCACAAATAAGAAGTGATACAGCGCCGTCATGGCAAACTGCAGGCGCGATAGCGCCACGATATCTAGTTCCATAGTCTTTCTCCCACCCCCTACGGTGTGTCTGACAGGAATGCGACGCCATTCGACGCGCCGCGGGCATGTTGGGTACCCCTCAATCCGGCCGCAGCCGGTCGAGAAGCATTTCGAATTCCGGTGTGCCGCGCCGCGCGCTGGCGGCGATCCGTCCGCCGTCCAGAAGCACGATGCGGTCCGCCAAAGCGGCCTCACGACGAATATGCGTGGCGATGACGAGGCTCCGCCCTTCGGCGGCTGCGGCCAGCCGCGCAAGTACGGCGCGGGCTGTCGCGGCATCGAGGCCTTCCGTCGGCTCATCGAGCAGCCAGAGCGGGGTATCGCGCAGCAGAAGCCTTGCGAGCGCCAGCCGGCGAAGCTGACCGCCGGACAAGCCGCCGCCGCCTTCGCCGAGACAGGTCGAAAGGCCGTGCGGCAGCGCCTTGATATCCTCAAGCAAGCCGGCCGCTGCGAGCGCGCCGCGCAAGTGGCTATCGCCGGCACAAGGGTCCGCGAGCTTCAGATTGCCCCGCACCGTGTCCTGAAACAGCTCCGTGCGTTGGGTCAGCATCGCCCCCGGCAGGCTCGCCACCGAACCACTGGCGGCGATTTCGCCGGCGAGCAGGGCCAGCAACGTCGTTTTGCCGACGCCGCTCTGCCCGATGATCGCCAGCCGCTCGCCGACTGCCAGCGACAAGGAGACGTCCTTCAAGACGGCTGCGCCATTATGACCGGCGACGACGCCGGCAAGTTGGAATGCATAGCCTGCCTGTGGTTCGATAGGCTTCAGCGGCGCAGTGACCGGGTTCAGTCGCGGTGCGATACGCTTTGCGGCGAGCAAGGTTCGCCCGAGTTCGAGAGCTCCTCGCCTCATCGCCGCGAACGGCTCGGTCGCGGCAAAGGCAATGAGCAGCGCAAAAGCCGCCGCGGGCGCACCGATCGTCCCCTGCTTGGCAAGAAAGGCGACGGTCAAAAGCGTGGCGGTCAATAGCGCAGTCGAGCCGAGCGAGAAGCCGGCTGCGACGGCGCTGTCGATGCGATTCAGATCATTATCCGCCCTGGCCAGCCGCGCGTCGGCTTCGGCAATCGCAGCGCGCTGCGCCTGCAATTGCCCGACCATTGCGAGATCGGTCTGGCCGGCAACAAGATCGATGGCCCGCGCACGCAATGCCTCCATCGCATGGGCGCGACGACGGCCCGGCTTCAGCGCCAAACGTCCGGCAACAAGCGAAAGACCAAAACAGAGCGCGACGAGCCAGACTCCCGCTATCAGCCCAAGCCACGGATCGATGAAGCTGAGGGCGATCGTCACGGAGACGGCGGCAAGGACGGCGACGGCAGCCGGTACAAGCACGCGCAGGTAGAGGGAGTCGAGCGCATCGACATCATTCGTCAACCGGAACAGCAGCTTAGCCGGCCGGCGGATCATTGCTGCCGCGGCACCCGGCTCTGCCCAGCCGCGAAACAGCCGTTCGCGCAGGGCCGTGAGAACCCTCAGCGTCGCGTCATGCGTGACGAGCCGTTCGCCGTAGCGGGCAGCCGTGCGGCCGATTGCAAGCATGCGTATGCCGGCCGAAGGTGCGAAGACGTCGAAGATCACGGCACTTGCGACGGTCAAGCCCGCAAAGGCCGACGCCGTTATGAACCAGCCGGACAATCCCAGCAATCCGCCGCCGGCGAGCATCGCCAGCACGGAGAGCGCGGCGCCAAGGGCCAGGCTCGCACCACGCTCGCGCCAGAACAGGCCGATGAGCGGAAGCAGACTTTTGAGTGAACGCATCATGCCGCCACCTTCCGTCCCTGCTCGTCGAGCCGGACAATGCGATGCATGCGCGCCGCAAGCGCCGGGTCATGCGTTGCCACGATCAGGACCCGCCCCTCGGCGAGAGCGAACAGCGCATCCGTCACGGCGGCTGCCGTTTGTGCATCGAGATGCGCGGTCGGTTCGTCGGCAAGGATGATATCGGCCCTCTCATCGACCATCATGCGTGCCAGCGCCAGTCGCAGCGCTTCGCCACCGGAAAGGCCAAGCCCTCCCTCGCCGACCGCCGACACCCGTTCCGGCGTGAAGATGCGATCGAGAGCAACGCCTTCGAGAGCCTCGGCGACGGCTGCGGCATCGATGCCCGCGCGTCCGAGCGCAACATTGCGCTTCACGCTGCCGGCAAAAACGTGCGGCTGCTGGCCGATCCAGGCCATGCGGCGGCGCAGTGCATCCGCGGTCTCGTCGCGCAGCGGAATGCCTCCGATCCGGATCACGCCGGCATCCTGCCGCGCGAGACCAGCGATCAACGACAGAAGCGTGGTCTTGCCAGAACCGCTTGCGCCCCACAGCGCCACGTGTTCTCCCGGCGCGACCGAAAGATCGAAATGATCGATGGCAGCCTCCCGCTCCGGCCGATGCCGGAAGACCAGGCCTTCGATCTCGACCGACGCATTGCCGGTGGATGTCGGCGTCTGCCGATCTCCGCCACCGACGATCGTTTGTTGCGGCGAGGCCAACTCCTTGAGGGCCGAAAGTGCCGCTTCGCCGCTGGCGCGGTCATGCCAGACGGCAGACAATTCGCGCAACGGTTCGAAAAAGGCCGGCGCAAGCAGGAGAATGAAGAGCCCCTGCGTCAGCGTAAGACGGCCTTCCCAGGTGCCGATCTCGATCGAGCCCAGCAGGCTGAAACCGACATAGACGGCCGTTGCGGCAACGCCGAGCGCGGCGAAGAATTCGAGCACCGCCGAAGAGAGGAATGCGATCCTCAATACCGCCATGGTCCGGATGCGCAGCGACTCCGCGTCACCGCGCAGGCGCTGCGCCGTGGCATCGACGGCGTCGAGCGCGCGGATGGTCGCGAGGCCGCGCAGACGGTCGAGCAGGAAGGCATTGATGCCGCCGGTTTCGGCAAGCTGCTTTTCGCTGGCAGCCTTGGCTCGCCAGCCGATCAGCGCCATGAAAATCGGGATGAGTGGCGCGCACAGCGTCAGGATCAAGGCGGCGAGCCACGAGATCGGCAAAATGCAGACAAGCATTACCAGCGGCACGATGCTCGCCTTCATGCGGACCGGGCGAAACCGGGCGAGATAGGGAACGACCGACTCGGCCTGCTCGCCCAAGACGCTTGCCGCCATGCCGGATGCCGGCCTGCCGCTATCCAAGGGCGAATGCAACGCAAGCGCCTTGGTCGCGGCGGCGCGGCGAAGGCTCAACTCGCGGCGCGCGGCCCGAAATGCCAGCCGCCCCCCGGCCGCATCCAACCCAGCGCGCAGGACGCCAATGCCGGCCACGACGGCTGCCGGGATCGCGACATCGGCAACCCTACCGCCTTGGCTGATCGCACCCACGCCGATAGCGAGCATCGCCGCCTGCCCTATCCAGCCGAGCGACGACAGACATTGCAACACCGAAGCCAAGCCGAGACCACGACACTTTTCGGTCGTTGGGGCAACCGCGGCACCGGCAGCGGCTGGGCTCCCCGCCGAAGCGGGATTTGCAGCCTTGCGTCTTTCCAACATTCCATCGGTGGCGGAGGAAGCTGTCACGTGAGCCCATCCTTTCCAATCTGTGCCATCAAGGAGGGTCCGCCGACATGTGATGACCGACAGGTCTGCATCGCAGACACCTCGGTCTTCGTCGAACCCAGAACGCACTTGCCGCAATCGACGATATCGGAGCCCCAATATGACTGGCTTTCCACCTCTTGTCAGCGACAAGGATAGCGAAAGCCGTCTCGCCGAAGGGTTGAGCCCGCGGCAAGTTGTTCACGAAATGGTTCTAAAACAAATTGTGCACTGCGCAAAAGCGTGCAGGATGTCGCAGGGCGCCTATCCAACGATGGCAGATTGACGCAGAAGCCAATGATATTTCTGAGGTCTGATCAAAACAGCACACCGGGTAATACCCGTCTTGCCCTTTTGCAGCGCAGCAATTCGAAGGCGCTCTTCGTTCCTGGGAGGGACGGGATCAAATCTGTGCAAATGGCGAAGCAGACGGCGATTGAAAGCACGGACAGCGGCCAAAAGGCCCATTCGGCTAACAATCATCGCCGAATCAACGAGCACGCGTCATACTGCCGGTGACGGCCGCCGCGGTTGCAGACAGAGTTTACAGACCGCTTCGGCACAGACTTGGGGAGAGTGGAATGTACGAGAAAATTATCTGCGCAATAGGATTGGGATCCCGCGAGCGCGCCGAACGTCTATTGCGCACCTCCCATGCCCTTCTGTCGCCGGGCGGGGAGCTGGTCGTGGTTCATGTGATCGAGCGTTTCCCCTCAGGCAGCGAGAGCCCGGACAATTGGGCTGTGTCCGTCATCAAGGAAGCGGAAGACAAGCTCGATGCACTTTGCAGGCGGCTCGGCATTGCCGCGTCGATAGAAGTGCGCACCGGCACCGCATCGAGAACCTTGCTGACGGTCGCGCAGGAGAAGAAGGCCGATCTCATCGTACTTGCAACCCATACTTCCGATATTCTCGACCGCATCTTCGGCTCGACCGTCGAATATGTCATCCGGCATGCGGAATGTTCCGTCCTCGTCGAGCGCGCCGACAAATCACATGATACTGCGGCGAAAGAGGCGGGAGCGAAAAAGGCTTAGCCTCTGACGACGTCGTCCGGCCGACGGGCTTCCGGGGAAGCCGCGCTGAAATTGGGTTTGCGCTCCGGCGCCGTGGTGCTACATATCCGCTCCCTTTCGATATCCAAGACGAGCCGAATGACTGAATCCGCCATCACCTGGAGCATTGCCGGCCTGACGGCCCTCGGTGTCGTCACACGCCCGTTCCGCTGGCCTGAAGCGATCTGGGCGGTTCTCGGCGCGGCGGTTCTCCTCGCCTTCCGGCTGATCGGCCCGGCCGACGTTTGGGCGGGTGTATCCAAAGGTGTCGATGTCTATCTGTTCCTGATCGGCATGATGCTTCTGTCGGAGCTGGCGCGGCGCGAAGGGCTTTTCGACTGGGTCGCCGCGATCGCCACCTCGCATGCCAAGGGATCGCCCCGCAGGCTGTTTGTACTCGTCTATGGCGTCGGCGTCGTCGTCACGGTCTTTTTGTCGAACGATGCCACGGCCGTGGTGCTCACGCCGGCCGTTTATGCCGCGTGCCGTGCGGCGCGGGTGAAGGATCCCATGCCTTACCTGCTGGTCTGCGCTTTTATCGCCAACGCCGCCAGTTTCGTGCTGCCGATCTCCAATCCGGCTAACCTCGTTATCTTTGCCGGCGGCGAAATGCCGCCTCTGTCGCGATGGATGCAGACCTTCCTGCTGCCGTCGATCGTCTCGATTATCGTGACCTTCGCCTGCCTCTATTGGACACAAAGGCGCGCGCTGGCCGAAGACACGATCGCACGCGATGTCGGGGAACCTTCCCTTTCACACACAGCCCGGCTGGCTGGATGGGGGCTTGTGGTCACCGCTCTGGTGCTGATCGCGGCGTCGGCCATGAATTTCGACCTCGGAATACCGACATTTGCCGCAGGCGTCATCACCACGGTCATCGTTCTCGCGCTCACACGGCAAAGCCCGATCGAGACGTTACGCGGCATAAGCTGGAGCGTCTTGCCCCTGGTGGCAGGCCTCTTCGTGATCGTCGAAGCGGTCAATCACACCGGCCTGACCGCGCTTCTATCCGAAAAGCTCGCATCGCTTGCCGCACAATCCCAGACGCAGGCGATCGGAGCCGCCGGTTTTTCGGTTGCGCTCATCTCCAATCTCGTCAACAACCTGCCAGCCGGCCTTTTCGCCGGCAGCGCGGTGCAGGCGGCCCATGTTCCCGATTCCATTGCCGGCGCGGTGTTGATCGGCGTCGACCTTGGCCCCAACCTTTCGGTAACCGGCTCGCTTGCCACCATCCTCTGGCTCGCTGCCCTTCGTCGCGAAGGGCTCCACATGGGAGCGCTTGCCTTCCTGAGGATCGGCGCCATCGTTATGCTCCCCGCCCTGATCCTCTCGCTTGCAACGCTCGCGCTGATCTGACGTCAAATAACATCGAGTTTATAGACGACCGGTCGATTATTTGTTACGCACCGCTCATGGTGACAAAGAAGAAATCAGAGCTCACTCGGAGCCATATCCTCGCGATCGGGCGGGAGTTGGTGCTGCGCAAGGGTTTCGGAGGCGTCGGCCTGAAAGAACTGCTCGAGCAGAGCGCCGTGCCGAAAGGGTCGTTCTATTATTATTTCGCATCGAAGGAAGCCTTCGGCTGTGCGCTATTAAAGCAATATTGCTCTGACTATGCGGAGCGCCTCGATGCACTCTTCGGCTGGAACGGCAATGGCCGCCAACGCGTGATGCACTATTGGAATGCCTGGCTCTCCGATGGCGGCAGCGCAAGCCTTGCCGACCGGTGCCTTGTGGTAAAGCTTGCCGCTGAAATCTCCGACCTCTCAGACAATATGCGCGTCATCCTGCTCGGTGGCGTCGAGGATCTCCTTCGCCGCCTCACCAAGACGATTACAGAAGGACGCGAGGACGGTTCCATTTCACCATCCTGCATCCCGGAAAAAACAGCCCGTTCACTCTATAGTCTCTGGCTCGGGGCGGCGATCCTGGCGAAGCTCGGCAAAGACAGGACGCCGCTCGACCAGGCCATGTTTGCCACGGAACAAGCCCTTTCCGCACCCGGCGGCCTTTGATCCACCACAGGAACAGCATGTCAACACGCAAGGAATACAAAATGCGCAGTGCCATCCACGATGTCTTCGGCGACCCGGCAGACGTCCTTTATCTGGCCGACATGCCGCTGCCGGAACCGGCCGCGGGAGACGTGCGCATTCGCACCATTCTTTCGCCGATCCACAATCATGACCTTTGGACGGTGCGCGGCGCTTACGGCTATAAGCCTGTACTGCCGGCGATCGGCGGCAGCGAGGCGGTCGGCTTCGTCGATGCCGTTGGAGCGGGCGTCGACAAGACGCTGATCGGCAAGCGCGTCGTTGCCGCCGGTGTGCATGGCACCTGGGCCGAACAATTCACGGCGCCGGCGGCCAGTCTCGTCCCCGTGCCCGACGTCATTACCGACGAGGCCGCGGCACAGCTGATCGCCATGCCGTTCAGCGCCATCTCCCTTCTGGAATCCCTCAATGTCGAGCGCGGAGACTGGATCATCCAGAATGCCGCCAACGGCGCGGTCGGCAAGACGCTCGCCATGCTGGCCCGCAGCCGCGGCATCCATATGATCAATCTTGTTCGGCGCGACGGCGGCATTGACGAGCTGTCGGCATTCGGTATCGAAAACGCCGTGTCGACCGCTGCCTCTGAATGGAAGGCGAAAGTGCGCGCCATGATCGGCGATGCGCCGATCCGCGCCGCGGTGGACTCAGTGGGAGGCGTTGCGAGCAATGACCTCGCCGACTTGCTGGGCGAAAACGGGCTGCTGGTGTCCTTCGGCACGGCGGCCGGCAAGCCGATGCAGATCGCCTCGAGGGCTGTCATCTTCAAGCAGCTGACGATCAAGGGTTTCTGGGGCATCAAGGTCAGCGCCGCCATGTCGGCCGACGAGCGTCGGCGGCTTATCAGCGAGCTGATCGCGCGGGTCGCGTCCGGTGAGGTCAAGCTGCCGGTGGAAGCCGCCTATGACATCACGGAAATCGCACAGGCGGTGAAGTCTTCGCTGGCGCCCGGCAAGGCCGGCAAAGTTCTGCTGAAGCTGTAATTTCCCTGTGTCAGCGTTCACCGCCCGCAGGCCCTGCGGGCGGCATAGGCTTAAGCGTCAGCCATCCCGCAAGAATCTGCAAAATGGTTCTTGTTCCTCTAGTAGCTAGAGGATGTAGCAATGGTTCCGACAGCAAAATCGGAACCGGAAGATGACGCCAACAACACAACAGAGCCGCTATCGCGTGGAAGGCATGGATTGCGCTTCCTGCGCCGCGAAAATCGACACGGCCGTTCGCCGCCTGCAGGGCGTGGAGGACGTCTCCGTTTCGGTCACGGCGGGCACGATGACCGTCAGGCATCAGGGCGATCCCGACCTGCTGCCAAGCATTGCAAAGCGCGTCTCAGGCCTGGGCTACAAGGTTTTCCCGCTCCCGCAAAGCAACGTTCCCGCGCCCAAGGCGGCGGCGGATGATCATGCCTGCGGCTGTGGCCACGATCATCACGATCACAAGCCGGATGCCCACGATCACGACCATCGGGCGCGCGACCATGACCACGGCGCTTACGAACATGGTACAGCTGGCCATAAGCACGATCACGCAGAGCATGGTCACGCATCGGAAGAGGCGGATGCGGCCGGCCTTCACGGTCACGATCACGGCCCAACCTCCGGCCCTTGGTGGAAATCGGCCAAGGGGCGGCTAACCGTCGCGACCGGCGTCGCCGTGGCGGCGGCCTGGGGCATCGGCAAGCTCGTTCCCGCGCTCGATGCCTGGATCTTTACCGCCGCCATGCTTGTGGGCCTATTGCCGATTGCCAGGCGCGCCTTCATGGCCGCAAGAATGGGAACGCCATTCTCGATCGAAATGCTGATGACGATCGCAGCCATCGGCGCCGTTATCATCGGCGCCAGCGAAGAGGCGGCAGCCGTGGTCTTCCTGTTCCTGATCGGTGAACTGCTGGAAGGCGTTGCGGCCGGCAAGGCACGCGCCAGCATTCAATCCCTGACGGATCTGGTGCCCAAGACCGCGCTCATCGAGGAAAATGGCAAGACCCGCGAAGTGCAGGCCGAGAGCCTTGCCGTCGGTGCCGTCATCCTGGTGCGCCCCGGCGACCGCATTCCGGCCGACGGCCTCATCCTCTCCGGCGAAAGCGCCATCGACGAGGCGCCGGTGACAGGCGAAAGCACGCCCGCGCGCAAGGGCACGGATGCGACCGTCTTTGCCGGTACGGTCAATGGCGATGCCGCGCTGCGCGTCCGCGTGACTGCGGCCGCGTCAGACAACACCATCGCCCGCGTCGTCAAGCTGGTCGAGGAGGCGCAGGAATCGAAGGCGCCGACTGAGCGCTTCATCGATCGCTTCTCCCGTTATTACACGCCCGGCGTCGTTGTTGTCGGCGCGCTCGTCGCCATCGTCCCTCCCCTGTTCCTCGGCGGCAGCTGGGGCGAGTGGGTCTACAAAGGCCTTGCGATCCTGCTGATCGGCTGCCCCTGTGCTCTCGTCATTTCGACGCCGGCGGCGATTGCCGCTTCGCTCTCCTCCGGCGCTCGGCGCGGCCTGCTGCTGAAGGGCGGCGCCGTGCTCGAAAATATCGGCAAGGTCACCGCCGTTGCCTTCGACAAGACGGGGACGCTGACCGAAGGCAAGCCCAAGGTCACCGATATTATCGGCCTCGGCATGAGCGATTCGGACGCGCTGCGGCTGGCAGCCGCGCTCGAAACCGGCTCCAGCCATCCGCTTGCCCGCGCAATCCTCGACCGTGCAACCGAAGCCGGAACTGATATCCCTCGGGTCATCGATGCGAAAGCGATCGGCGGCAAGGGTGTGAGCGGAATGGTGGATGGCATCGAGGTGTTCCTCGGATCGCCGCTGGCGGCAGCGGACAGGGTTTCGTTGACCCCGGAACAATCGGCCCGGATCGCAGCACTCAACAACGAAGGGAAGACCGTCTCCGTTCTCATTACCAAGGGAACCGCCGCCGGCCTGCTCGCCATGCGCGACGAGCCGCGCGCCGATACGGCGGCCGGCCTAAAGGCGCTGGCCGATGCGGGCATCAAGACGATCATGCTGACGGGCGACAATCAGCTCACCGCACAGGCGATCGGCAAGACGCTGAGCATCGAGGTTCGGGCGCAACTGCTGCCCGAAGACAAGCAGCGGATCGTCGGCGACCTGAAACAGCAGGGGTTTCGCGTCGCCAAGGTCGGCGATGGCATCAACGATGCGCCGGCGCTTGCAGCCGCCGATGTCGGAATTGCCATGGGCGGCGGCACCGACGTTGCGCTGGAGACGGCGGATGCCGCCGTGCTGCACGGCCGCGTCGGCGACGTTATCGAAATGATCGATCTCTCCAAGCGGACCATGAGCAACATCGGCCAGAACATCACCATCGCGCTCGGCCTGAAGGGGGTGTTCCTCGTCACCACGATCATCGGCATCACAGGACTCTGGCCGGCAATCCTGGCCGATACCGGCGCGACCGTGCTGGTCACCATGAATGCGCTGCGCCTGCTCGCCGTCAGACCACGACGGGTCACGGCCTGAAACATCCGCGGGCGCCGAACATCAAATCGGCGCCCATCCTTTCCTGCCATCGAAAATTGTAACGAGATCAAGATTTCCGAACAGTAAGATAGCGGCGCGGCGACAGGCCGAATGCTTTCCTGAACATGGCGATGAAGCTGCTGGCACTTGCATATCCCAGGCTGTCGGCCACCTCCGCGATCGGGTTTCCGGCGCTCAGATGTTCAAGCGCCAGCAGCAGCCGCGCCTGCTGCCGCCAACTGGCAAAGGACATTCCCGTTTCCGCGTTGAAAAGGCGCCTGGCCGAGCGCTCGGATATGCCCGCCCGTTGCGCCAGCGCATGAAAAGTTTCTTCGCTGGCCGGATCCCGCAGCACTGCTTCCGCGATACGGAGCACGCGACGATCCGCCGGCATCGGCAAATGCAGGCTTTCGCGCGGGGCGGCCCGCACCTCGTCCAATAAAACAGCCGCAAGGCGGCGCTGTTGCGACGAAAGCTTTTCCTCCCAATGCCATGTCGTCGCCCGGCGCACCAATGCTCGCAGCACATCGCTGACGCTGAGAACGCAGGGTGTCGTCGGCAAACCGGCGCTGGCGCCGGGCGTCAAGAGAATGCCCCAGCCGCTCAGCACGCCATTGATCCCGGCCTTGTGCTTGACCCCTGGCGGAATCCAGCCGGCGCGCTGCGGCGGCAGCAGCCACGAGCCTTCGGGCGTATCAACGCGCACCAAGCCGCTTTCGATGCAGAAGAGTTGCCCGCGCGCATGCGCATGCCAGTCATATTCCAGGGTGCCGAGACGGAAGGCGCTACCGGGTTCGTCCGACCCCCAGAAAGCTATGAGCGGCGGCCCGTCGGCACGTTCGCCGATATCTTCGATGTCCATGCTTCGTTTGGCCGTTTTGCAATATTTATAGTCCGAATGTCGTTATCATACTCTGGCCGCGCTGGGCTATCTTTCTCTCGCAAGATCGAAATCTACCAGTGAATGGAATAGAAGACCCATGCAGGACTTTCATGTCGTCATCATCGGCGCGGGTCTCGGGGGCCTGTGCCTCGCACAGGGATTGAAGCGCGCCGGTATCCGTTTTGACGTATACGAACGCGATCCGGCGGCCGATAGCCGCCTGCAAGGTTATCGCATTCGTATCGACGCAAACGGACAACAAGCGCTGGCATCATGCCTGCCGATCGCTCTGTTTGACCTCTTTCGAGCGACTGCCTCGACAAGCCCTCGATCCGCCTGCTTCCTGACCCCTCAGCTTCTGCCCGTCACGGGGCGCACGCCGACGAGTTGGGATACCGGTGAGGATGAAGACGACGCTGACCTGAGCGTCAATCGCCTGACCCTTCGCGAAATCCTGCTGTCGGGGATCGAGGATCACGTTCATTTCGGACAAGCCTTTACCCATTATCGCCGTACGGATGACGGCCGCGTCGAAGTGCAGTTCGAAGGTGCCGCCCCGGTTTCATGCAACCTGCTCGTTGGTGCCGACGGCGTGAACTCGCAAGTTCGCCGCCAGCTGGCACCCTATGCCGAGCCCTCGGATACGGGTTCCATTTGTGTTTACGGCAAGAGCGAAATGCCGCTGAACGATGCCGCCGACCTGCTTGGGGACGGAACGACGGTAATCTTTGCAGATGGGTGCACGGCGATCTTCGATGTCATGCGCTTCCGCGACGACTTTCCGAAATTTGCCGCCGGTGTTGCCCCGGATTGCAGACTGACGCCGGTGAGTGATTATCTCTACTGGGCGCTGATCGGTCCCCGCCAAAAACTGGGGTTGGAGACCTACGATCACACGCAGGATCTGCCTGTGTTGCTGAGTTCAGTCATGCGCGGCTGGCGGCCGGAGCTGAGGCAGATCATCAGCCGGAGCAAGACCGAAGCCGTGGCGGCGCTCCCCATCAGAACCGGACGCCCCGACGCCCTTTGGCCGTTCGGCGCAGTCACGCTCCTGGGCGATGCCATCCACGCGATGAGCCCCGCCGGCGGCCTTGGCGCCAATACCGCCCTCGAAGACGCCCGCATGCTGGCGCAGGTACTGGCCGAGGCCGGCAAGGAAACCAAGACAGTCTGTACGGCCTTGCTCGATTACGAGGCCGACATGCGCGAACGGGCGAGCCGCGCCATCGATACATCGGAACGCGGCGCCGCAATGCTGTTTGCAGCAATGACCGACAAGATCGCTTGAGGACAATAGCATGACAATCGAGACAACTAGCTTCATCTTTCACGATGTCTCCCTGTGGCCGATCGTGCGCCAATCGGCGAGATCCGTGCAGCCGGGCTATGCCGCACAATGGGAGCGGGAGATGGACGCCATGCTTGCCATCGCCATGCCCTTCGTCGTCATCATGGATGGCGACCAGGCAGCCGAAGATCATGAGGACCGCAAGGTCCGCGGCATATGGCTGAAGAAGAACAAGACGGCGCTTGCGGCGATTTGCAGGGCGGTGATCGGGATCGAGGCCAACCCCATCAAGCGGGCGGCGATGCAAGTGCAGATGGCACTAGCGACGAAGGCTTTCGGCACGAGAATGGATCTCGTCGCGACGCATGAGGGCGCGCTTCGGCTTGCAAAACAAATCCTCGAAGGCAGCGAAGCCGCTACCTCGCCGATCGGCTGAGGGATCTCATCGCACGGCACCATAAAGACCGGGCAGCTTATAGCCTGCCCGGTCCCACAACCATATCGACCTCAGGATGCGGACCGCCGCAGGAGCGCGGTTTCTTTCCAGCCAAGCTCCGGCGCGATCGCCGTCACAAAATCATGGAGGATCTGCCGATATTCCTCATCGTGGAATTCGTAAGGCAGTTCCAGCCGGAATTCGCTGACATGGGGCAGGATCGGATCCTTGCGTAGACGTTCGAGGATCTCATCGGATGAACCGACGATATCGCGGGCGAACAGCGTGCGCCGCTCGCCCTGCGGCGAGAGCGTGCGCTCGTGGCGGCCGGCGGCATAGTCAATATAGCGTTTGCGCGTGATCGCATCGGCGCTGTCGAAGGGCACGATGACTCGCCCGAGTGCCACCCTTCTCGTGTCGCCTCCCGACGCGCGATAGGTTTCCAGTTGGCGCGATTGCGCAACGAAGAAATCGTCTGTCTGCTCGCCCGTCGTGACGTTGCCGATCAGCAGATTGAAGCCGTTGCGGCCGGCCCATTCGGCCGAGCGCAATGAGCCGCCACCATACCAGATGCGATCGATCAACCCTTTCGCATAGGGCTGGAGGCGCGGACGCTGCGGGCCGAACGGCGTCTTGATGAGCGTATCATGATTGCCGACATACGTCCCCTTCAGATTGTCGGCAAAGCGCAGCACCCGCTGATGGGAGAAATCGTGGCTCTCCCAATCGCCGTCGAAAGCGAGAGGCCCGATCAGATCCGCATGCAGCGGACGGCCGGCGCTGAGACCGATGTTCAATCGTCCGCGTGAGAGCACATCCACGGTCGCCAGATCCTCGGCAAGCCGATAGGGGCTTTCATAGCCGATGGGTATGACCGCGGTGCCAAGCTCGATGGCGCGCGTACGCTGCGTCGCGGCAGCGAGAAAGGCACTCGCCGAGGAAATGCCGGGCTCGAGATGCCGCTGGCGAACCCAGGCACTGTTGAACCCCCGCTCTTCGCCGTGTTCGAGCAATTGCAGGGTCTGCTCCAGGCCGGCGAGCGGATCTTCATCCGGATAATTGCCTGGCGTGAGGAAGCCGATATGGCTGATCGATGGGGCTTGGCGGCTCATGCGGCTGTCTCCTCAAAATTTCGGCAGGCCCGGCGGATTGGTTTCCGATTTCGGCAATGCCTCCTCGGCAAGATGCCAATGATCGAGGATCTTTGCGTAGGTGCCATCCTTGACCAGCCCGTTGGTCGCAAGCGTCAGCGCCGCCGCAAGACCGCTGCCCTTTCGCGTGGTAATCGCGACATCCGAGCGATCCGGCCAGCCGGCGCTCAGCGTTCCCACACGCTTGATGTTCTTGTCGCGGGCGGCGATGTAGACGAGCTGGGCGTGCGGCTGCACGATGACATCGGCGCGATTGGACTGGAGGGCCAGAAGGCTTGCCGCATCGTCGTCGTAATATTGCAGCTCGATCGGCTTCAGGCCAGCTTTGACGTCTTCGTCGCTCCATTTCAGCAGGATGCGCTCCTGATTGGTGCCGGCACCGACGATGATGCGCAGGCCGGCGGCATCTTTCGGCTCCTTGATCGACAAGATCTTGCTATCCGTCTTGACGAAGAAACCATGTAGGCCCTGCCGATAGGTGGAGAAATCGAACTTCTCCTTGCGCTGCTCGGTGACGCCGACATTGGAGATGACGGCATCATATTTGCCCGAGGTCAGCCCGAGCGGCCAATCGATCCAGGCGACCGGCACCAGCTCGAGCTTGAGGCCGAGCGCATCGGCAACGGCATAGGCATAATCGGGATCGGCGCCGATCACGGTCTTCACGTCCGTCGCATAGGTCGCAAGCGGCGAGCCACCTGGCGCGACCGCGACGGTGAAGGTGCCTGGTGTCACGAACTTGAACTCCTTGGGGATGGCGGCGATCGCCGCTTCATCTTTCACCGCGTGGATGCGTCCGGGCTGTTCCGGGCTCAGATCGAAGTCTTCGGCTGCCATTGCTGGAGCAAAACCGGTCAAGGCAACTGCCACTGCGGCGGCAAGCATAGTTCTGAAAGTAGTACGGATGGTCACGGAACCTGTATCTCCAATTGCGATGGATGGGAGCGGACCGGCGCGGGCCCCACCGGCGCCGGTCCGCCCGACCAACATTACGAGCCGCTCTTCGGCAGGCCCGCGGGGTTGGTCTTGGATTGATCGACCCCTTCGGCGGTCAGGCTCCAGTGCTTCAGCACTTCGCCATACTTGCCGTCCTTGACGCGATCATTGATGGCCAGCGTGAGGGCATCGGCAAGCCCTGCGCCCTTCTTGGTCGTGACGGCAATTTCGGCCGTCAGCGGCCAGCCGCCCGAGACGGTGCCGACGAGCTTCCTGGTGCCGTTGATGGCGGCTTTATAAGCCTGCGTCGCGTTCGGATTGAATTCGACGTCGGCGCGGCCGGACTGCAGCGCGAGATCCGCGGCGGCACGGTCGTCGTAATACTGTACGTCGATCGGCTTCAAACCCGCCGCCACGTTCTGCCGGTCCCATTCGAGAATGATCTTCTCCTGGTTGGTGCCGGCACCGGTGATCACCTTGAGACCCGCGACATCCTTGGGTTCCTTGATCGAGGTGATCTTGCTGTCGGCCTTCACGTAGAAGCCGAGCACATCCCTGCGATAGGTGGAGAAATCGAATTTCAGCTTGCGCTCTTCCGTGACCGTTACGTTGGAAATGACGGCGTCATACTTGCCGGAGGAGACGCCGAGCGGCCAGTCTTCCCAGGCAACCGACACCAGCTCGAGCTGAAGCCCGAGGGAATCGGCGAGCAACTGCGCGATATCCGGATCGGCACCCACGACGGTCTTGGCGTCGGTCGCATAGGTAGCGATCGGCGGATCCCAAGCGTTGATCGCGACGGTGAACTTGCCGGGATTGACGAATTTAAAGCCCGGCGCGATCGCCTTGATCGCTGCCTCGTCCTTCTCCGCGCGGACGCGATTGGACGTATCCGGGCTCAGATTGAACTTTTCGGCAGCGGTTGCTGTGGTGCAACTCATCGCGACCGCCGTCAGAACGCCGGCGACGACATATTTCGCTCTCTCAATGAATGCCATTTCCCTTCTCCTTTTCAATTATAGGTTGCTTACCTTTTTGTCATTGTCCGAACGCCTGTTAAGCCAGAGCGTCCAATGCTGCCTGTGACTGCTAGAGAACCTTGGCGAGGAAGGCGCGGGTGCGCGCGTGTCTCGCATCGTTGAAGACCTGCGCCGGCACGCCGGTCTCGATAATGTGCCCGCCTTCCATGAAGACGACAGTGTCTGCGACCTCGCGGGCAAAACCAATCTCGTGAGTGACGATCACGAGGGTCGTGCCGGTGCGCGCCAGTTCCTTGATCACGTCAAGCACCTCGCCGACGAGTTCAGGGTCGAGTGCCGAGGTCGGCTCATCGAACAGCAGCACCTTCGGCCGCAGTGCCAAGGCACGGGCGATGGCGACGCGCTGCTGCTGGCCGCCTGAGAGCTGACGAGGATACGCGTCGATCTTGTCGCTCAGCCCGACGCGGGCGAGCAGCTCCTGCGCAAAAGCGATGGCGTCGTCGCGGCTCAATCCCCGAACCTGGATCGGTGCCTCAATAATGTTTTCTAAAACAGTAAGATGCGGGAACAAATTGAAGTTCTGGAAGACCATGCCGATGTCGGTGCGGCGCTTCAGAATATCCTTTTCCTTAAGCTCATAGAGTACATCGTCCTTCTGCGTGTAGCCGACGAGGTCGCCGTCGACGGAGATGAAACCGCTGTCGACGCGTTCCAGATGGTTGATGGCGCGCAGCAGGGTCGATTTTCCCGAACCCGATGGGCCGATGATCGCCGTCACGCTGCCCGCCGGCAGGTTGAGCTCGATATCGTCTAGGACCTTCAGCGTGCCGAAGCTCTTCGAAATGCCATGGATGCGGACAGCACCGCCCTTGGCACGCCAGTCGGCGGCACCCTTCTGGCTTCCAAGCGTCACACCGCTTGCCCTTGCGGATGTGACCGACGGCGCGCGGCGCAGGCGCTGGAAATAGGACTGGAATGGCAGGGGCGTCGGATTGCGCACCGCACCTTTGGAAAAGTAACGCTCGATGTAGTGCTGGGCGATGGACAGCACCGTCATGATGACGAGATACCAGACGGTCGCCACCATCAGCAGCGGAATGACTTCCAGATTGCGGCGATAGATGACCTGCACCGTGTAGAAGAGTTCCGGCAAAGCGAGCACGTAGACCATCGACGTGCTCTTGGCGAGGCCGATGATCTCGTTGAAGCCGGTGGGAAGGATGGAGCGCATCGCCTGCGGCAGGACGATGCGGAACGCCTGACGGCGACGCGGCAGGCCGAGGGCGGCGGCCGCTTCCAACTGCCCCTGGTCGACCGAAAGGATACCACCGCGAACGATTTCGGCGAAGAAAGCCGACTGGTTTAGCGTCAATCCGAGGAAGGCCGCCGCAAACGGCGTCAGCAGCTGCGTGGTCGGATAGTCGAACAGGGTCTTGTCGGTGAAAGGAACACCAATCCTAATAGTTTCATAGAGATAGCCGAGATTGTTGAGAACCAACAATAAGACGATCATCGGGATCGAACGCAGCAACCAGATATAGCCCCAGGAGAGGCTTGCGAGCAGCGGCGACTTCGATACGCGTGCCAGCGCCAGCGCGGTGCCGAGAATGGAGCCCGACACTGCCGCAAGCGCCGTCAGAAGCAAAGTCCTGCCGAGACCGACCAGAACCGGCTCGGCAAAGAACCATTCGGCAAAGACACCCCAGCCCCAGCGCGGATTGGTGAAGGTGGAATACAGGACGACGGCTATGACGAGCGTGGCAAAGATCGTGCCGGCCGCGCGTCCGGGATGCCTTGCGGGCACGATGCGATAACGCGAATAATCAGTCTTCGTCTCGGCGGCTCCGGTGCCTCGATCGACACCTGCAAACTCCGTCGTCAGCGCCATGATGCTTACCCCTTATGATTGTGATTGATCCGGTTCGCCGCTATCGGCCGGCAGCGGCCAGACGCTGCGGCGAACCGGAAGCTTCGGCGACATAGGACAAGGCCAGGTGGCTGATATCCTTCTCGAAAGGCAGGCTCTTGTAGATTTCCGGATCGGCTGACGTGTCGAAGAGCGCGGTGTAGCCGTTGGTCAGATAGAGGCCGACCGCCTCGGGCTGGCGGAAGCCTGTCGTCAGATAGATGCGGCGATAACCCTGCCGCCCTGCCTGGGCTTCCAATTCCACCAGCAGCGTTCGTGCTAAGCCCTGACGGCGCAGATCGTGCCGGGTCCAGATCCGTTTGAATTCGGCGGTCTGGTCGTCATAGTGCTTGAAGGCTCCGCCGCCGATCGTCTCGCCATCCCGCAAGAGGAGCAGGAAGTTGCCATCTGGCGGCGCGAAGGCCTCCGGCGGATAGCGATTGAGTTCGGCCGCCGCCCCTTCGGCATTGAAATAATTGCCGTAGCGGCTGTCATATTCCTGGATCAGTTCGTCGATCAACGGCTTGGCGCGTGGATCGAGCGGGGTCGTATAGAGAAACGTATCGCTCATGTCGGTCGTCACCTGTTGTCATCCGCGAGGAAGGTTTCGGCGAGCCGCACCCAGTAGCGGGCTGCGGGCGCAATGATCGCGTCGTTGAAATCGTATTGGGCGCTGTGCAGGGGGGCGCTGTCGCCATTGCCGACAAAGAGATAGCTCCCCGGCTTTGCCTCCAGCATGAAGGCGAAATCCTCGCTTGCCGTCCGCGGCCGGAAATCCGTTTCCACCGCGGCATTCCCGAGCGTCTGCAAAGCGACATTGCGGGCGAAGGCGGTTTCATCGGCATGATTGACGAGTGCTGGAAAACCGAGCCGGTAATTGACCTCGGCCACAGCGCCGAAGCTTTCCGCCTGCGCCCGCGCCAGCGCGGGAATCCGCTCCTGCAACCTCGCGCGCACCTGTTCGCTGAAGGCACGCATGGTGAGCTTCATCTCGACGCTTTCGGGAATGACGTTCGAAGCCGAGCCCGCGTGAATGGATCCCACGGTCGCAACCGCCATATCCTGCGGATCGATATTACGGGAAACGACGCTTTGAAGCGCTGTGATGAAGGAGGCCGAAGCCAGCACGGGATCGACCGCACGATGCGGCTCGGCGCCATGACCGCCCCTTCCGACGATCTTGATCACGGCCTGGTCGACGGAAGCCATTGCCGGGCCGGCAACGAAGCCAAATTGTGCCGCCGGGACACCCGGCCAATTGTGCAGCCCGAAGACCGCATCGACCGGGAAGCGATCGAAAAGCCCTTCCGACAGCATCTTGCGCGCACCCGCGCCGATCTCCTCGGCCGGCTGGAAGATCAGCCGCAAGGTGCCGCTGAAATTGCCGCTTTCGGCGAGATAGCGGGCGGCGGCCAGAAGGATCGACGTATGCCCATCGTGACCGCAGGCATGCATGACGCCGGGATTGGCACTCGCATAGTCGAGGCCAGCTGCCTCCTCGATCGGCAATGCGTCCATGTCGGCACGGATGCCGAGGCTGCGCTGCCCCTCGCCCCGCTTCAGGGTCGCGACGACACCCGTGCCGGCTATACCTGTCGCAACCTCGTAGCCCCAGTCCGAAAGCAACGAGGCGACCTTCTTGGCGGTGCGGTGCTCCTGGAAGGCGAGCTCGGGATATTGGTGCAGGTCGTGCCTCAGCGCGATGATTTCATCGAGATAGGCGGCGATCCCTGTCTCGACTTGATCCGCGACCGACGGCGGCTTGATGATGGCGTTCATGGTGATCGTCCGGGCTCAGGCGCCTACGGCCTTTGCGGGTTCGATGCCATCCTGCTCCGCCGCATAACGGCTTTCGCGGAATGGCAGGCCAAGATGGTCGCGCAGCGTCTCGCCTTTCAGCGTGGGATCGAAGTAACCGCGCTCCGTCAGGATCGGCAGGACATGCCTGGAGAAATCGTCGAAGCCTTCCCCGATCACCGGAAAACCGAGGATGAAGCCATCCGCGCCTTCTTCATCCACCCAGCGGATGATCTCGCCGGCTATATGCTCGGCGGTGCCGATGAAGGAGGTTCGCGGTGTTGCCGCATCGAGCGCCACTTCGCGCAGGGTGAGCCCCTTCTCGCGCGCGGTCTTCTTGATCCGATCCGTCGTGGCGCGGAAATTGTTGCGGCCGATGTCGCCGAGATCAGGGAACGGCTCATCGAGCGGATAGGCGCCGAAATCATGATGATCGAAGAAGCGGCCGAGATAGGCGAGTGCCTCCTCGATGGTGACGAGGTTGCGGATTGCCTGATACTTAGTCTCCGCCTCCTCCTGGGTCGCGCCGACGATCGGGCCGATACCGGGAAAGATGCCGACATCGGCGGCACTGCGGCCATGCGCGATCGCGCTCTGCTTCACCTGCTTGTAGAAGATCTTTGCATCTTCGAGCGGCCCGCCATTGGTAAAGACCGCATCGGCATGCTTGCCCGCGAGCCGGATGCCGGAATCCGAGGCGCCGGCCTGGAATACCACCGGCTGGCCCTGCTTGGATCGGCCGATATTGAGGGGACCTTCGATGCGGAAGAACCGGCCCTTGTGGTTCAGGCGATGCAGCTTGGATTTGTCGGCATAAACGCCGGTCTCGCGGTCGCGCACGAAGGCATCGTCATCCCAGGAGTCCCACAGGCCCTTGATGGCGTCGAGATATTCGTCGGCGATCTCATAGCGCAGCTCATGCTCGGGGTGCTCCCGGCTGTAATTGCGGCCGGAGCCTTCGAGCGGCGACGTTACCGCATTCCAGCCGGCGCGGCCGCCGCTGATGAGATCGAGCGAAGCGAACTGCCGGGCGATGGTGAAGGGATCGCTATAGGAAGTCGAAACCGTGCCGACCAGGCCGAGCTTCGTCGTAAAGGCGGCAAGCGCGGACAGAATGGTCAGCGGCTCGAAGCGATTGAGAAAATGCGGGATCGATTGTTCGTTGATATAAAGCCCGTCGGCGACGAAGGCGAAGGCAATGCCTGCATCCTCCGCCTTGCGGGCCGTCTTGACGAAGAAGTTGAGATTGGTGCTGGCGTCGGCCGGGACGCTTGGGTGCTTCCAGGCATTCATGTGGCCGCCAGGGCCTTGCAGCATGATACCGAAAGTGACGTGTTTTTGAGCCATGATTGATCCTCCTGGGACAGGCCGTTCAGGCAACAAGGGAAAGGCGTTCTTTGGCGAGCAATTCTATGGAGTTGAGCCGTTCGGCTGCTGTGAGCGCCGGCGTGTCGAGTACGAATTCCTCGACGCCGTAGCGGCGATGGAGAGCGTCAAGTTCGTTGCGAACCTGCGCTGCCGTACCATGCAGTACGCTCGGCACTTTTTCCTCGGTGCGAAAGTCCGAGAAGCCCGCCTGGCGCGCGAACTCCGCCGCCTGTTCCTGGGTGCCGACGTTCACGCTCTGCCCATTGGGCAGGAAAAGCTTGACGATGCGCAGCTGGCCGATGCGCGCGCGAGCATCAGCCTCGCTTTCGGCGGCGAAGGCGGCGAGCGCCAGGATCGGCACCTTGCCGCCCGTCGCATTCCCGTAGGCTTCGAAGGTATTTCGCAGGTTTTCGGGATCGCCGTTCAGGTGGCCGGCGAACACCAGCCTCCAGCCCTTCTCCGCGGCAAGCTTTGCGCTTTCGACGCTGGCGCCAAGCAGGAAGCGCTCGGGCGAACGCGGCGGGAACGGCGTCGCCAGTGCGCCGTCGGAATGAGGATCGGCGGCAAGATAGGTGTTGATGTCGGAGAGTTGCTCGGCAAAATCCGGCTTCTTCTCAGGATCGAAAGCGCGCTGCAATGCGCGCGTCGAGAGTGGAAACCCACCCGGCGCCTTGCCGACGCCAAGATCGATACGGCCGGGCGCCAGCGAGGCCAGGAGGTTGAAAGCCTCGGCGACCTTGTAGGCACTGTAATGCTGCAGCATCACGCCGCCGGAGCCGATGCGGATCTTCGAGGTGCGGGCGAGAAGATAGGCAATCAGGACCTCGGGTGCCGAACTGGCGAGGTTCGCCATATTGTGGTGCTCGGCGACCCAGAAGCGATGATAGCCAAGCTCTTCGGCCCTTATCGCCAGACGCGTCGTGGCGCCAAGCGCATCGGTGGCATTCAGTCCCTGTTCGATCGGGCTCTTGTCGAGAAGGCTAAGGAGATAAGACATGCCGTTTCATCCATGTTTACGTCCGATGCCGACCATCGAGCGCTATAGTCTATAAAAAACATAGATTTTAAGTTATTTAAGAAACAGCTTTCTTTTTCTTTCGCCTGATGCGGAAAAAATCGGCAGTTGATCAGGCGATTGGATGGGCCGCCACAAATGGCACCCCGGCTGGGCGTTAGGTGACAGCCTTCACCTTTAGAAAGGTCACAGACGCGAAATAGCTGTCCGGATACGAAATCCAGGGATACGCTCGGCCAAGCCCGCAGTTTGCCTCACATAGTCGCCGGACCAGGATACGACGCAGCGATCCGCCGAAACCGCTCAGACCGCTCGAACTTCAGCGAGCCGCTTGACTGCGTAGTCGTCCTGCCAGCAAACGGTGGCTTCCCATGCGGCAGACGCCTGCGCGGCGATATCATAGGCTGCGTCGTCGAGATCGGCAGCGTTGTCGGGCAGCACCAGATCGAGGTCGGAGACGTCGACGCGAGACTCATCCCAATCGATCAACGCGACGCGATCCCCAGTCATGCGGATGTTGTGAGGATTGCTTGGATTGCCGTGGACCACGCATGTCTGACGCCCTGCGAGCCGCGCCCACGCTGCTCGACATCGAGTAACGCCCTCCGGCGGCATCGCGGCAAGATTGACCCTCGTGCCGGTTACGGCATGCAGGAGATCAGTCGAGGATTTCCAACCGGGGCGCTGTGGCCAGCCCTGCGTCAATCGGTGCAGTTCGCGCAGCGTATCGGCGACGCGACGCCAGTCGGACTTCGTCTCTGGCGGTCCGCCTTCGATGTATTTCATCACCACCAGACCGTCGGCAAACAGGCGCCCGTCTGTCGTTGGGATCGGCACTGGGACAGTCATGCCTGCACGCTCGAGGCGTTGGAGTAGCCCGGTTTCCCATGCGAGATCAGCATCCGTCCTGGAGCCGAGACGGGCGACCGCAGTCTGCCCGTTGACGCGAACGCTCCAGACGTCGTTCGCAACACCACCGCTGAGGGGTTCGACACGAACAGCGTCTTCACCCCATTGCCCGAGTGCTTCCCATCCCATTGGCGATACCTTAGCGGCATAGTTGGAGCTTCACTTAAATTGACCGCAGGCGCGAGCAACGTCAATTAACTTGAGCTTGGCAAGCTCCGCAAGTCGACGTTGCCATGTCCATTTTAGGGATATCCAGCACCCTCCCATGCGCTTCAGGCTGTGATTCCTCGCCATCAGATCCGAGCTTTGCTAACAAGGCGCCAGCGGCGCAGCTCTTCCCCTGCGACGGTACGAACCGGGAGAAGCCTGAATGCCTCACCAATTCCTCGTCAATGGTCCTGAAGACGCCAAGATCACCATCGTTCTTGCGCATGGGGCGGGTGGCGCAATGGACACGAAGTGGATGGAAACCATGTCTACGGCGCTTGTCCGCAAAGGCTTACGAATTGTCCGGTTCGAGTTTGATTACATGTCGGCACGACGCTCTTCGGGCAAGCGGTCCCCGCCACCTCGAGCAGAATTCCTGAATGAGGAATTCAAAACCGTGATCGATGAAGTTGGTTCACGGGGGACAGTCGTAATCGCGGGAAAATCCATGGGCGGACGCGTGGCGAGTATGATCGCGGACGACCTTCTCAATGCAGGACGCATTTCCGGACTGCTTTGTCTTGGCTATCCTTTCCATCCGATAGGAAAACCGGACAACCTGCGAACCGCCCATCTCGCAGATGTAAAGACGCCTACGCTCATCTGTCAGGGAACTCGCGACCTATTCGGATCACGGGAAGAAGTCTCCACTTACGAGCTCTCCAAAATGATCGAACTGCTCTGGTTGGAGGATGGAGATCATGACTTCACGCCACGAAAGGCCGTATCCGGTCTCACGTCCGCAGAGCATATCGCAACCGTTGCCGATCGCGTGGCGCGATGGGCCGCCGCGCTGCATTGATCGGTAGGAGGAATAGGCAGCCTCAAGCCGAGATTTGCAAACATTCCTCTGGCGAGATCAAACATCTGATTCAGGGTAGCCCTTCAATACCCGCCCCATCCCTCTCGGATGCCCGCTCGAGCAGTGCTCTTCGCTTTTTCTCCATAAAAATATGCCGTCGCTGCGCTCGTCATGGATTCAGAGAAACAATTCCCCTTATAGTCTATAAAAATAGTTTGTTATTTCTGTCGATTGCCTCCCCTTCTTCGTTAGGCTTTGCACATTGCACTCAGGGAACCGCCGGAAACCTTGTTCCGGCCAAGGGGACAAACATGAATTTCAAGCAACTGATCGCCGCGGCCGCATTTTGTCTCGCTGGCATTTCCATCGCATCTGCTGCAGCTGCGGCTGACAAGAAGGTCGTTGTCGGTTACCAAACCGATGCGTTGCCCTCCTCCGTCGCGATCGCCAACGGCGAATTCGCCAAGGAGACAGGCTACGCTATCGACTTCCGCAAGTTCAATTCCGGCGCAGAGATCTTCGCCGCCATCGCATCCGGCGATGTCCAGATCGGCTATGTCGGTTCAAGCCCGTTTGCGGCGGCCGCCTCGCGCGGACTTGAGGTGAAGGCCTTCTACCTCTCCTCCATCTCGGGCGTCGACGAGGCCCTCGTGGTGCGCAACGGCTCCGGCATCAACACGCTGGCCGATCTGAAGGGCAAGAAGCTCGCGGCGGCACCTGTCTCCACCGACCACTATCAGCTGCTCGCCCTCATCAAGTCCCTCGGCCTCACCGAAAAGGACGTGCAGGTCTTCGCGATCCCGCAGCCGGAAATCGTCGCCAGCTACAATCGCGGCGATATCGACGGCGGCTTCGTCTGGGACCCGGCGCTGACGGAGCTGAAAAAGAACGGCAAGGTGCTGGTGACCTCCAAGGATGTGGCCGACAAGGGTGCTCCGACATTTTCCGCCTGGGTCGCAACCTCGAAATTCGCCACCGACAACCCACAGTTCCTGAAGGCCTACGCCTCGATCATCAACAAGTACTACGCCTCCTTCGCAGCCGATAAGGCCGCATGGGGACCGGACAGCGAGAACGCGAAGGCGCTTGCCAAGCTTCTCGGCGGCACGGCCGACCAGCAAGCCGCTGCTCTGAAAAACCTCACCCTCTTGACGCCCGACGTGCAGGCATCGGCTGACTGGCTCGGTGGCGGCGACAAATCGGGCGCGGCCAAGATCCTGAAGGACACAGCGACATTCCTGAAGGGTCAGGGAAAAGTCTCCGAGGTCCTTCCGAATTACGGCGCATTCGTCACCGCTGACGCGCTCACCAGCGCGAGCAACTGATCCTCCCTGACACCGGCGCGCTTGTCGCGTCGGTGTCGCACTTTTTGAGGGCCCCATGCTTCAAGTCGACCATGCCAGTGTTTTCTTTGCGGCGCGTGACGGCAGAACCGTTCACGCGCTCGACCGCGTCTCCTTCAACATTCCGGAGCGCGGCATCGTCGTGGCGCTTGGCGCATCCGGCTGCGGCAAATCCACCTTGCTCAATGCGATCGCCGGCTTCCTACCACTGTCGGAGGGAAAAATCACGCTCGACGGCAGGCCCGTCTCCGGACCCGGCGCCGATCGTGGCGTCGTCTTCCAGAAGGATGCGTTGCTGCCATGGAAAACGGTGATCGACAATGTCGCCCTTGGCCTGCAATTTGCCGGACTGGGAAAGCGGGAACGACGGGATCGCGCAGCCGAGTTGCTGCGGCTGGTGGGCCTGACCGATTTTGCCAATGCCCTGCCCTATGAATTGTCGGGCGGCATGCGCCAGCGCGTCGGCATTGCCCGCGCGCTTGCCACCGATCCGGATATCCTCCTGATGGACGAGCCCTTCGGCGCGCTCGACAGCCTGACGCGCGAACAGATGCAGGAGTTGCTGGTTTCGATCTGGGCCAGAACCGACAAGCGCATCTTCTTCATCACCCATTCGATCGAGGAAGCGCTGTTTCTCGGCACGGAGGTGCTGGTCATGTCTCCAAGGCCTGGGCGTGTGGTTGCCCGCTTCGAACTCGATTTCGTGCATCGCTTTGCCGCGAGCGGCGACACAAGAGCGATCGTCACGTCGCCCGAGTTCGGCAATCTCCGCGAGGAAATTCGCGCCATTCTCCACGACGCCGACAACATCAGGAGCGCGGCATGAGCGACATCATCGAGACGCGCCCGATCGCAGCCTCCCAAAAAGAAGAGCAGCCGAAGCTGGTTCGCATTCCCGGTTTCGGCGTCGGCGACAAGCCCACCGTCGCGATCAGCATCGCCACGGCAATCGTCTGTCTTGCGCTATGGTGGCTGGTCGCAAAACTCGGCCTGGTATCGCACCTCTTCCTGCCCCGCCCGGACGAGGTTTTGACGCAAATCGGCGTCGTCTATCGCGACGGCTATGCCGGCGCGTCCCTGTCCGAGCACATCCTCGCCAGCCTGTTTCGTATCGTCGCCGCAGCCGCCATCGCGATCATCGTCGGTATTCCTGTTGGCCTGCTGATGGGGCTCAACCGCTGGGCAAAGGGAATTCTCGATACGCCGATCGAATTCTACTGGCCCTTGCCTCCGCTTTCCTATCTGCCGCTGATGATCATATGGCTCGGCATCGGCGAGACCTCGAAGATCACGCTCCTCGTGCTCGCGATGTTCGCGCCGATCTGCCTGTCCGCGCAGGCCGGCGTGCGTTCGCTGCCGCTCGAGCGCGTCAATGCCGCCCGTTCTCTAGGCGCGAGCCGATTGCAGCTCTTCTTCGCCGTCGTGCTGCCATCGGCCTTGCCGGAAATTCTGACGGGTGTCCGGATCGCTTTCGGCATCGGCTGGGGAACGCTGGTGGCGGCCGAACTTATCGCCTCAACCCGCGGCATCGGCTTCATGATCATGTCGGCATCGCAATTCCTTGCCACCGACGTCGTCTTCGTCGGCATCGGTATCATTGCGGCCTGCGCATTCGCCTTTTCCGCTGCCGTCCGCATCCTCGAGGCCGTGCTCGTTCCCTGGAAGGGCAAGCTTTAATCGCGACGGGCCGTGGAGCCGATGTCGCTCACGGCCCGCCTCACCAACCAGTCACTCATTCAATTGAGACAGACCCACAGGCGCAGGCATGAGCAGCAATTGCGAATTTCTCTGGTACATCCCGAACGACGTCAAACCGGGCCATCGCGGCGACTCCGCCGTCGAAAACCACAATAGCCTGGAGACGCTGACCAGTCACGCCAAGGCGCTGGAGGATCACGGCTGGAAGGGTGCGTTGATCGGTACCGGATGGGGTCGTCCCGACACCTTCACCGTCGCGGCGGCACTCGCCGCCCGCACCAGCACTTTCGAGCCGCTGATCGCGATCCGCCCCGGCTATTGGCAGCCGGCCCATTTCGCCTCCGCCGCCGCTACGCTGGATCACTTGAGCGGCGGCCGCGTGCGCGTCAACATCGTCTCGGGCAAGGACAATCTTGCCGCCTATGGCGATAGCGAAGGTGATCAGGCGCATCGCTATGGCCGCACCAAGGAGTTCATGCGGCTCACCCGCAAGCTCTGGACGGAGGAGAATGTTTCCTACGAGGGTGAGCATTTTCGCGTCAACGACTCCACTGCCGCTCCACGCATTGAGCGTCGTGGTGACCGCCTGCATCCCAAGCTCTATTTCGGCGGCGCCTCGGATGCGGCGGAGCGCGTTTCCGCCACGGAGGCCGATGTTCAGCTTTTCTGGGGCGAGCCACTCGCCGACATCGCCGAACGGATCAGCCGGCTCAAGGCATTGAGCAGAGAGCTCGATCGCGATCTTCCGCCACTGGAGTTCGGGCTGCGCATCACGACGCTGGTTCGCGACACGACGGAGCAGGCCTGGGCCGATGCCGAGGCGAAGGTTGCGGAAATGGCCGGAGGCACTGGAGCTCGCTGGAGCGATCATCGGCAAGCGGTCGCCGTCGGCCAGAAGCGACTGTTCGATCTCGCCGCGCGCGGCGATGTGCTCGATGACAATCTCTACACCGCGCCGGGCAAATTCGGCGGCGGAGGGGCAGGCACCACCTGGCTGGTCGGCTCGGCCGAGGATGTCGCCCGCTCGCTGCGCAAATATCGCGATCTGGGCATCACGCATTTCGTTCTCTCGGACACGCCCTATCTTTCGGAAATCAAGCGGCAGGGCGACCAATTATTGCCGCTTCTGCGCGAGCATGCTTCGGCGTGATCCATCGGCGTTGAATGGATGCCGAGCGTCGCGGCATCCACAACAAAGATCAGCAAGGCCTGAAAACATCATCCTTCCCAGCCTTTCCAATCAGCGCTTTGTCAATTATGACAATTTCGTGACAATGGACGCATGGAGCTTTGATGCTAGGCTGGTTTCGCAAACTCATGCCGCGCGAGGATCGTTTCTTCGATCTCTTCGCGCAGCATTCGCGCACGATCGTCAGTGCCGCCGAGGCGCTGAACGCCCTGCTTTCCGGCAATGACATCGAGGGAAAGTGCCGGCAGATCGTCGAGCTCGAAAATCAGGCCGACGATATCACGCGCGACGTGCTGCTCGCGGTGCGCAAGAGCTTCATCACCCCTTTCGATCGCGGCGACATCAAGGATCTGATCATGTCGATGGATGACGCCATCGACATGATGCACAAGACGGTCAAGACCATACGCCTGTTCGAGCAGACAAGTTTCGATCCCCTCATGCAGCAGATGGGCGAGGTGATCGTCAAGGCGGCACATCTCGTTGCCGAGGCGGTGCCGTTGCTGGATCGCATGGGCGCCAATGCCGCGCGTCTTGCCACTATCACGGAAGAGATCATCAAGGCCGAAGGCCATGCCGACGAGCTGCACGAACAGGGCCTGAAGGATCTCTACCGAATTCACGGCGCCTCCAACGCCATGGCCTACATCATCGGCAGTGAGATATATGGCGAGCTGGAAAAGGTCGTCGACCGCTTCGAAGACGTCGCCAATGAGATCAACGGCATCGTGATCGAGAGTGTCTGATGGAGGCCTCGCTCGCCTTTCCGCTGCTGGTGGCGATCATTGCCACGGCGCTGTTCTTCGACTTCCTGAATGGCCTTCACGATGCCGCGAATTCCATTGCGACCATCGTCTCGACCCGAGTTCTCAGGCCGCAATATGCGGTTCTCTGGGCTGCGTTTTTTAATTTCATTGCCTTCCTGTTCTTCGGCCTGCACGTCGCGGAGACGCTGGGAACGGGCATCATCGACCCGAAGATTGTCGACGCGTCGGTCATCTTCTCCGCTCTTATAGGCGCAATCGTCTGGAACATCGTCACCTGGATATTCGGCATTCCGTCAAGCTCGTCGCATGCGCTGGTCGGCGGGCTGATCGGCGCCGGCCTTGCCAAGGTCGGCATCAGTTCGATCGTCTGGCTCGGCGTCCTCAAGACGGCGGGCGCGATCGTCATGTCGCCGCTCATCGGCTTCATGCTCGCACTGTTCCTGGTGCTTGCCGTGACATGGCTCTTCATCCGGCAGACGCCGTTTGCCGTCGACAGCACCTTCCGCATCATGCAGTTCTTCTCAGCCTCGCTCTATTCCCTTGGGCACGGCGGCAATGATGCCCAGAAGACCATGGGGATCATCGCGATACTCCTTTATTCTCAAGGGTATGGCGGCGGCACGTTCCACGTTCCCCTGTGGGTGGTTCTCTCGTGCCAGTCGGCCATGGCTTTGGGCACCTTGCTCGGAGGATGGCGGATCGTGCACACGATGGGTTCGAAAATTACCCGCCTCAACCCGATGCAGGGCTTCTGCGCGGAAACGGGCGGCGCATTGACGCTCTTCGCCGCGACCTGGCTCGGAATACCGGTTTCCACGACCCATACGATTACCGGCGCCATCATCGGCGTCGGTGCCGCCCGTCGAGTCTCGGCCGTACGGTGGGGTATTGCCGGCAACATCGTGATCGCCTGGGTCATCACACTACCCGCCGCGGCCGTGATCTCGGCGCTATCTTATTGGGTTCTTCGGCTCTTTCATTGATCGGCTCATGATAAGGAACAGCGCTGAACGCGCGGAACCGGAGAGCGAACTCTGACCTCATTTGTCGGTGATTATGCCGCCGTGAGGGTTTTATTGCGCTTGCGATTTATTTATAGGCAAGGCTAAGTATCTTCACCACTTTCTTAGCCTTGCGAAGGTGAGCCATCTTGACGAAACCGCCCATTGCCCCGGAAAGCCGTCTTTCTTCCACCGAAGTGGAGACGCATGCCGAGGCCTTTCAGAAAAGCCGCGACGATCGACGCACGGAATTGATGGAAGATTACGTCGAGCTTATCGCCGACCTGATAGAGCATGCCGGCGAGGCACGCCAGACCGATATTGCGCAGAGACTAGGGGTAACGCAGCCGACGGTCGCCAAGATGCTCAAGCGTCTGGCCGAGGAAAACCTGATCACGCAGCGCCCCTATCGAGGCGTCTTCCTCACCGAGGAAGGCCAGCGCCTGGCGGTGGCGACCCGGCGACGGCATGTGGTCGTGGAAGCCGTCCTTTGCCGTCTCGGCGTCGATCCCGACACCGCGCGAAATGATGCCGAGGGTATCGAGCATCACGTCAGCGAAAAGACCCTCGAAGCGTTTGAACGCTTTTTGAAGACCTAGCGGTTGCGAATATCACGCAGATTCGACAATACCTAGCGCGCGAGAGCCTTTTTGGGCACAGTTTTAACAAGAATGAATTGAAAATAAGCGGCGATTGATCGTCCGGCTTGACCCTATATCCGATATAAACGCAAGCTTTACAAATGTTCGCTAAGCAGAACTTAGCCCGCCGGCTTTTCTATTTGACATACTGGTTTTATTGCCGGCGCAGGGAATCATAATGAACGCCCAGGATCTCAGCAGCACCATTTTCGGCCTTGCTCCCGTCGCCATGTGGCTGGAGGATTTCAGCGGCGTCAAGGAGCAGCTCGAACTCTGGCGCGCGGAAGGCGTGACGGACCTGCGCTCGTATTTGCTTGCCGATGTCCAGCGCGTCGCGGCCTGCTCGCAGAGGATCAAGCTCCTTGCCGTCAATGCAAAGACACTGGAACTCTTCGAAGCGCCGTCTTTCGAGGTGCTGGCCGGCGGTATTTCCAGGGTGTTCCGGGACGAGATGCTGCAAAGCCATGTGAATGAGCTGGTCGCTCTTTGGGAAGGCAGGACCGAATTTTCCGGTACGGCGGTCAATTATTCGCTCGGTGGCAGAAGGCTCGACATCCAGCTTCGCGGCGTCATTCTGCCGGGACATGAGATATCCTGGAACAGATTGCTGCTGACCACGGAAGACGTGACGGCGCGCGAGGAAGCAAGGCGTCTGGAGGAGCGGCAGCGCCGCTATGCAGAGGGCTTGTTCGAGCATTCTCCGGTGTCCCTATGGGTCGAGGACTTCAGCCGCATCAAGATCCTGCTCGACGAAATCCGTGATCGCGGCATTGTCGACTTTCAGGTATTTCTCGACGTACATCCGGAATTCGTGCAGCAGTGCATGAGCGAGATCAGCGTACTCGATGTCAATCAGGCGACGCTTGACCTCTTCTGCGCTGCCGATCGCCAGACCCTGCACCACCGGATCGGCGAAGTGTTCCGCGATGATATGGAAAAGCACTTTCGCGGCCAGTTGGTGGAATTGTGGAATGGTCGCCTTTTCCATCAGCGTGAGGTGCTGAACTACGCCCTCGACGGATCGGAGCGCCACGTTCTTATGCAGTTTTCCGTCTTTCCCGGCTACGAGGCCGACTGGTCGCTGGTGCAAGTGGCACTCACCGACATTACCGCGCGCAAGAAGGCGGAAGCCTATCTCGAATATCTCGGCAAGCACGATGTGCTGACCAGGCTTTTCAACCGCGCCTTCTATATGGAGGAACTCAACAGGCTGGAGCGCAAGTCGCTTCGGCCGGTTTCGGCCATCATTATCGATCTCGACGGCCTGAAGGACGCCAATGACGAGAGCGGGCACGACGCTGGCGACGCGCTGCTGCGCCGGATGGGCGAGGTACTGAACAGCGTCGTATCCCTGCCGAACCATGCCGCCCGCATCGGCGGCGACGAATTTGCCGTTCTCATGCCTGGCGCCGACGACGTCACGGCCGCCGCGATGGTCGAGACGATCAACGAACTGCTGAAGATCAACAATCAGTTCTATTCCAGCGCGCCGCTCAGCGTTTCCATCGGCGTTGCAACGAGCCAGCCCGGCGAGACGATGGAATCCATGATCAAGCGCGCGGATCTTGGCATGTATGAGCAGAAGAAGGCTCACTACGCCGCGGCGGCCGCCACGGGCGCACATCAGGCAAAGCACGGCGCTTGAAGCGTCGGGCATAAAAGCTGACGCCGCAATCAATTGAAATAGCATGATTTTCATGCGCTCGACGATCGGGAACAAAAACCGCGACGTCTCATTTGACCTTCGGGAAAAGAGGGAGCCCTGAAATGGAAGATCAAACGACCAATATCGTCGTCGCCACCCGGACCGCGCTCGATCAGGCCGCCGCGCTCGCGGTTCAATACGGCTTCTCGCTTCTCGGCGCGATCATTCTTCTGATCGGCGGCTGGATTCTCGCCGGCATTATCAGCCGCTCGGCCTATCGCGTCATTTCGCGCATTCGCGGCATCGACGAAACCTTGGCGAGCTTCTTCCAGAATGTCCTACATTACAGCCTGCTGATACTGGTCTTCATCACCGTTCTTGGCCAATTCGGCGTTCAGACCGCCTCCATCATCGCCACTCTTGGCGCAGCCGGCCTGGCGGTCGGCCTGGCGCTGCAAGGCACGCTGCAAAATATCGCCGCCGGCATCATGCTGCTGATCCTGCGGCCGTTCCGGGTCGGCGAATATATCGAGACGGCCAACGTCAAAGGCTACATCAGGGATATCGGGCTTTTCGCAACGGAGATGAAGACGGCGGATGGCCTCTATCTCATGGCGCCGAATTCCACGCTCTGGAATACCCCGATCATCAACTACAGCCGCGAACCGGATCGCCGTCAGGAATTGTCCGTCGCCTTGGGTGAAAATGTCGACATCGACCTTGCCCGAAAGACCATGCTCGACGTCTTGAAGGCGGATCAGCGTATCAGGAATGCACCCGCGCCAAAGGTCTATCTCGACGATCTGGCCGTCGACCAGACCGTCTTGAACATCGAATATTGGACCGTCACGGCGTCATGGACAGAGGTACGGCACGATGTCGTATCAAGGCTGAAGGCCCGGCTCGTCGGTCCCGACATCACGGTCAAGTCACGGACCGAACCTACGGGGCCGGCCGATTGATCCTCTTCGTGCTGGAGCAATTCCAGGAAAAGTGCGCAGCGGTTTCCGGCCGGAATTGCGAGGAAACAAGAGGACAGAGCGTTTTCGCGATTCGAAGAAAAGCGGAAACGCTAAGCCTGCCGCCGGTAGGGAGCTGAACCAGCGGCAGGCTTCGCGAGGCCATAACACCTCGAGCAAGATCGGTCTCTTGCCTGCTTTAAACTTGCCTGAGCAGCGTTTGTTCCGCGCGTGACCGGGAGAAGCCTTACCGGCTCGCCCTACCATTTGACGCGGTAATCGACGCGCAGATTGCCGGCCGGTGTCAAAGTCCCCAGATCGGCGAAGGATGCCGAAAACTTCAGATTCGGCGCCAACGGCTGCTGAAACGAGACCGTGCTGGAAAAGGTGCTGCCCACATCCCTCAGATTGCCGACCGCGGAAAAAGAAGTTCCCGTCCATGGAATGGCGACGGTGACGCCCTGCGTCGCGGTGATGGAGTTCGCCGCGCTTCGCGATCCGGCATAATTCACGTTCAGGGAGCGGGATGTGCTCATATCCAGGTTTTCCGATACCGTCCAGCTCCGCGAGCGTTCTAGGCAAAGGGTTCCAGTGCTGTTCAAAGTATCGACCCTCAAGGCGAGTTCGCGACGCCATACGGTCGAAAAGCGTTTGTGATCATCGATCGCCGTGCCCCATAGCGTCGCCAAGCTGCTGCTGCGCAGGAGCGCGCCGCTCGCCGCACCACCCACGCCGAGATCCATGCCGGCGCTGACGTCCCAAGCCATCGGCAGCCGAAAACCAAGCGTCGTCTTGTATGTTCGCGGCGCGACCTTGACCGGCGACCAGATCATCAGGTCGCTGGCTTTGGACACCTGCGGCAAGCTGACGCTCGCGAAAAGACCAAGAACGCCACGCAGGACACGTTTTGACTTAAAGCCCATACTAAAGCCCGCATTCTTTATGCCCGGGCGCACCGATGTCCGGGCGCACTAAGACAGCAGCCAGACACGGAGCAACGCCGCGTTCTGGCTTCGGATTGATTTTGTTCGCTTAAGCGCCAGCAGATCGCAGCGCATCGGAGCCACAAGTTAACGGCATCCGATTGAAGGGAATGACGCCGCTCCAAATCAAGCAGCACCCCTCGCTGGAAAGACTCCCATCCGATGCCGCACTTGTAAACCCCTCGAACCGATGTTTTTCGCTGCGTTGCACACATGTCGCACCTGCGACGTCGCCGCATGAAAGCGACATCACCGCAAGTAGCCTGAAAAACCGCCTTTCGCGGACCAGCTATGCTTTCTGTGACAGATGATCACATTTCCGCGATCGAATGCCGGCCCGCGACGGAGCGCCGGCAAGGCGGCAACCACCATCATTTCACCCCGCACTGACAAGGTGATGGATATCGGATAGCTTTCCTCTCGAAAGGAAACATCGTTGCGCATTCCGCCCATCATCGTCACGGCACGCATTCACCCTGAAGACCTCGCTCCCTTCAATGGCCTTCGCCAGGAGAATTTTCCTTCAGAAGGGAACTTTCTTGAGGCCCATTTGACGATCTTCCACCATCTTCCGGGACAGCATCTCGTGCGCGTGCAGGAACTGGTCATGAAGCTTATCGAGGATCGGAATGCACCGGCGGCCAGCGTGAGTGGCGTTCGCCACCTCGGCGCTGGCGTCGCATTTGCAATCGACAGTCCCGACCTGCTCGATCTGCGCGCTGAATTGATGAGGCTATTCGGATCCTGGCCCGGGCCTCAGGACCTGCAGAGGTGGCGACCGCATATCACCATCCAGAATAACGCCCCAAGAGCGAAGGCGGACGCGCTTTTCTTCCGGCTGCGAGAGGAGTTTGACCAGCGGCCGATTAGGATCACCGGAATTGATCTCTCCAGCTATCTCGGCGGCCCGTGGCGGCACGAAGCCACGATGCCGTTCAAATCCTCTGCGGCCGCCAAGTAAGCATCCGTTTTTCAAATCCACATCAAGCCTGCTTCTGTGGCGTGACCTCGCTCAGCAGCCAATCCTGAAACAGTGTCGCAGTCTCGTTCGTCTGCTTCTTTTCCGGCATGACGACATAGTAGCTGTTCTCGGTCGGCATCGGCAGATTAAACAGCGGCAGAAGCGTGCCGGCCTTGAGTTCATCCTCGATGAGATAGGTCGGCAGGAGAGCCACGCCGAGCCCGGAAATGGCCGCGGCGATGATCATGGAAAACTGGTCGAAGCGCGCGCCGGGATAGGCATTCTCGGCCGGCAGCGCCTGCAGATCGAACCATTGCGCCCAGAGCTTCGGACGGGTCGTCAGATGCAGCAGCGGGGCTCGCGATAGTTCCTCCGGCGCGGCAAGAGCCAGACGTCCGGCAAGCTCCCGGCTGGCGACGGGCAATACGGTTTCGTTGCAAAGAAAGGTGGCGACCGCGCCGGCCCAGGCCGGCAGGCCGTAGTGAATGGCAAGATCGAAATTATCCTCGTCGAAGCTGAACGGCTTGGAGCGAGATTCCACGGTGACAGCGACGTCGCGATGCCCGTCGAGGAAGCGGCCGAGGCGGGGCACCAGCCAGCGCGTGCCGAAGGTCGGCAAAGTCGCGACCTTCAGCGACAGTTTCATCTGGCCGGCGGCAACGGCGCCGATCATCAGCCGCTCCGAGCGCAGGAGCAGATCCTTAACCTCGGGCAACAGCCGAAGTCCAGCCTCGGAGAGCACGACGCGCTGGCGAACACGCTCGAACAATTTCAACCCCGTCTGCTGCTCCAGATCGCTGATCTGCCGGCTGACGGCGCTTTGGGTAAGATTGAGCTCTTCGGCCGCGCGCGAAAAATTCTGATGGCGCGCCGCGCATTCGAATGCCTGAAGATTGACGATGTCAGGGATGAGGCGTCGGCGCATGATCATTCCAGTTTCGCATCAAGTTAGAATTTTCTCTCACAAGACCGGCTGCCAAACAAGAGATATCCTGCCAAATAGGAATGATATAGCCTTTCAGGAAGAGATCGCACATGAAGCCTGATCACGTCTCGACCAGTGATATTCGCAGCGCTTTTTCAGCCGCCATGTCGGCGATGTATCGTGAAGAAGTTCCCGCCTACGGCACGCTCATGGAGCTCGTCGCCCGCGTCAACGACGAGACGCTGACTGCACAACCTGAGCTGAAGGAACGGCTGGAGGCGACGGATTATCTCGATCGCATCTCAGAGGAACGGCACGGCGCCATCCGGCTCGGCACCGCGGCCGAACTTGCGATGATGGCGCGCGTCTTCGCCGTCATGGGCATGTATCCCGTCGGCTATTACGATCTGTCGACCGCCGGCGTGCCGGTTCACTCGACGGCGTTCCGTCCGGTCGGTGACGCGGAGCTGAAGCGCAATCCCTTCCGCGTCTTCACCTCGCTGCTGCGGCTCGATCTCATTGCCGATGAAGACCTTCGCCAGGCCGCGGCAGACATTCTCGCCAAGCGCCGGATCTTCACGGAAGGTGCGGTTGCATTCACCGAGAAAGCCGAGCGGGATGGTGGGCTGACCATGGCCGACGCCAATCGGTTCGTCGACGAGGTGCTGGAAACCTTCCGCTGGCATGACGAAGCCAATGTTGATGCCGGCATGTACCATCGCCTCCACGATGCCCATCGCCTGATTGCCGATGTCGTGTCCTTCAAGGGGCCGCACATCAACCATCTGACGCCGCGCACGCTGGATATCGATCGCGTCCAGGCGCTGATGCCGGAGTACGACATCGCGCCAAAAGCCGTGGTCGAGGGGCCGCCCACGCGCAACTGCCCGATCCTGCTACGCCAGACCTCGTTCAAGGCGCTCGAAGAACCCGTTTCCTTCCGCAATGCCGATGGCATCTGGGAAGCAGGCTCGCACACCGCCCGCTTCGGCGAGATCGAACAGCGGGGCATCGCGCTGACGCCGAAGGGCCGCGCCCTTTATGACAAGCTGCTGGATCAGTCGCGCAAGATCGTACGCCCGGCCGCCGACGGATCGAACGCACGCGATTATGAGGCCGCACTTGCGCAGAGCTTTGCCGAATTCCCGGACGACTGGGCGACGATCCGCGCCGAGGGCCTCGGCTACTTCACCTATTCGCTGACGGCCAAGGGCATAACAGCCGCAACGAGCCATGGTGATATCGAAACCCTGATCGACCAGGGCCTCGTCCAGTTCGATCCCATTGTGTACGAGGATTTCCTTCCGGTCAGCGCCGCCGGTATCTTCCAATCCAACCTCGGAGACGGCGCGCAGCAGGAATTCGCCGCCAGCCCGAACCAGCAGCGCTTTGAAGCCGATCTCGGCATGAAAGTGCTGAACGAATTCGACCATTACGCCGGCATCGAACAGGCATCGATCGACGCCTGCCTGCGAGCCCTTTCCAAACAAGACGCCGCCGAGTGAGGTGATGCGGCGATATCAGCCGCGCGCCATCCTGATCAAAGACAATTGGAGTTTCATCAGATGAACATTGCAGCCAAGACCCCTTCTGTTGCAGCCGAAGCTGCCGCCATTCTCGAAAAGCTCGGCGTCGCCAAGGCGCTCTATACTGAGGGTGACATGCCCTCCTACTCCCCGGTTACCGGCGAGAAAATCGGCAGCCTCAGGACCGTTTCTGCCGAAGAAGCAGCAAGCAAGATCGAAAAGGCCCATGCCGCGTTCCGCGCCTGGCGCTTGGTGCCGGCGCCGAAGCGCGGTGAACTGGTGCGCCTGCTCGGCGAAGAGCTGCGCGCCGCCAAGGACGATCTCGGCCGTCTGGTTTCAATCGAAGCCGGCAAGATCCGCTCCGAAGGTCTCGGCGAAGTCCAGGAAATGATCGACATCTGCGATTTCGCGGTCGGTCTTTCCCGTCAGCTCTACGGCCTGACGATCGCGACCGAGCGCCCGGGCCATCGCATGATGGAAACCTGGCATCCGCTCGGCGTCGCCGGCATCATCTCCGCCTTCAATTTCCCGGTCGCGGTCTGGTCGTGGAACGCGGCACTGGCGCTGATCTGCGGCGACGCCGTCGTCTGGAAGCCGTCGGAAAAGACGCCCCTGACCGCTCTTGCCTCGCAGGCCATCCTTGATCGTGCGCTTGCCCGCTTCGGCGATGCGCCGGAAGGTCTTTCGCAAGTACTGATCGGCGATCGCGCTATCGGCGAAATCCTGGTCGACCATCCGAAGGTGCCGCTCGTCTCCGCAACCGGCTCGACCCGCATGGGCCGTGAAGTCGGGCCGCGGCTTGCCAAGCGCTTTGCCCGCGCCATTCTCGAACTCGGCGGCAACAATGCCGGCATCGTCTGCCCGTCGGCCGATCTCGACATGGCATTGCGCGCCATCGCCTTCGGCGCCATGGGCACGGCCGGCCAGCGCTGCACGACGCTGCGCCGCCTCTTCGTTCACAAAAGCGTCTACGACCAGCTCGTGCCGCGGCTGAAGAAAGCCTATCAGAGCGTGTCGGTCGGCGATCCCCTGCACTCCTCCGCGCTCGTCGGCCCGCTGATCGATAAGGCCGCGTTCGATGGCATGCAGAAGGCCATTGCCGAGGCAAAGGCTCATGGCGGCTCCGTCACCGGTGGCGAGCGCATCGAAGTCGGCCATGCCGATGGCTATTACGCAAAGCCGGCGCTGGTGGAAATGCCGAAGCAGGCAGGCCCGGTCATGGAAGAGACCTTCGCGCCCATCCTCTATGTCATGCCCTATGACGATTTCGACACCGTCATCGACGAGCACAATGCCGTTACCGCCGGCCTCTCGTCCTCGATCTTTACGCGCGACATGCAGGAATCCGAACGCTTCCTTGCAGCCGACGGATCGGATTGCGGCATTGCCAACGTCAATATTGGCACCTCGGGCGCTGAAATCGGCGGCGCATTCGGCGGCGAGAAGGAAACGGGCGGCGGCCGCGAATCCGGCTCGGATGCCTGGAAGGCCTATATGCGCCGGGCGACCAACACCGTGAACTACTCCAAGGCCCTGCCGCTCGCGCAGGGTGTCTCCTTCGACATCGAGTAAGCTCCATGACGGTCGCCACCAAAATCGAGGAGGCGGGCTTCAAGCCCGCTTCGCGCATCGCCTCCATCGGCGTTTCCACTATTCTTCAGATCGGCGCCCGCGCCAATGCGATGAAGCGGGAAGGCCTGCCCGTCATCATTCTCGGCGCCGGCGAACCGGATTTCGATACGCCTGACAATGTCAAGGAAGCCGCGAAGGCCGCCATCGACCGCGGCGAAACGAAATATACCGCGCTCGACGGCACGCCGGAACTGAAGAAGGCGATCGCCGGAAAATTTAAGCGCGAGAACGGCATCGACTATGCGCTCGACGAAATCACCGTGGCGACCGGTGCCAAGCAGATCCTGTTCAACGCCTTCATGGCGTCGATCAATCCGGGCGACGAGGTCATCATCCCGACGCCTTACTGGACCTCCTATTCCGATATCGTCGAGGTCTGCGGCGGCGTGCCCGTTCTGATCCCCTGCGACGCCGAGGCCGGCTTTCGCCTCAAGGCGGATCAGCTCGAAAAGGCGATCACGCCGAAAACGCGTTGGCTGCTCCTCAACTCGCCGTCCAACCCATCGGGTGCTGCCTATTCCGAGGCCGATTATCGGCCGCTGATCGAAGTCTTGCTGCGTTACCCGCATGTCTGGCTGATGGTCGACGACATGTATGAGCACATCGTCTATGACGGTTTTCAGTTCACGACGCCTGTCGCCATCGAGCCGAGCCTCAAGAGCCGAGCGCTGACAGTCAACGGCGTTTCCAAGGCCTATGCCATGACGGGCTGGCGCATCGGCTACGCCGGCGGCCCCAAGGCTCTCATCAAGGCCATGGCCGTTATCCAGAGCCAGGCGACATCCTGCCCTTCCTCCGTCAGCCAGGCAGCAGCCGTTGCCGCATTGAATGGCCCTCAGGACTTTCTTGAAGGTCGCAAGGCAAGCTTCCAGCACCGGCGCGATCTCATCGTCAACAGGCTTAACGCCATTGAAGGCCTGGATTGCCTGGTGCCGGAAGGCGCCTTCTACACATTCTCGGGCTGTGCCGGCATACTCGGAACGAAAACGCCATCCGGAAAGTCTATCGAAACGGATGCGGATTTCTGCGCCTATCTGCTCGATGAAGCCTATGTCGCGGTCGTGCCCGGCTCGGCCTTCGGATTGTCGCCCTATTTCCGCATTTCCTATGCGACGTCGGAAGCCGATCTCGTCGAAGCCCTTGATCGCATCGAAAAGGCCTGTGCGGCTCTTCGGCGCTAGAGCAATTCCAGCAGAATCGCAAAGCGAACTTGCGCCCGGAATTGCGTGAAAACAAAAAGATAGAGCATTTCCATAATTCTGTTTAGAAGGCGGAAATGCTCTAATGATCGGATAAAACGCCGAAAGCCTTCATATCATGATACCACGCCTCGTTTCGGCGAAAGATAACTTGCGACACCAGATCGGCGCGCTCCGGCGCCGGCTCGCTGCGCTTGGCTTTCAAGGCGACGTGGAAACGGATGAAGGCGCGCGCACCGTCGCTTCGACCGACAACTCCATCTACCAGGTCAAGCCAGCGGCACTTCTCTATCCACGCGGCGCCGGCGACCTGAAAATCATCGCCGCAGCCATATCGGAGCCTGCCTTTTCCGACCTTGCCATCGCACCGCGCGGCGGCGGGACCGGGACCAACGGTCAATCCCTGACATCAGGTATCGTCGTCGACTGCTCCAGGCATATGAACCGCATTCTGGAGATCGATCCTGTTCGAAAGATCGCCCGCGTCGAGGCTGGCGTCGTCAAGGACCAGCTGAACAAGGCGCTCAAACCATACGGGCTGTTCTTCGCACCCGAACTTTCCACCTCCAACCGCGCCACGATCGGCGGCATGATCTCCACCGATGCCTGCGGCCAGGGCTCATGCCTCTACGGCAAGACCAGCAACCATGTTCTCGGCCTTCGCGTGGTGCTCTCAGATGGCAGCGATTGGTGGTCGCGCCCGCTCGCCGAGGCCGAGTTGGAGGAGATCAAAGCACGCGACGACCGGATCGGCGAAATTCACCGAGTGGTCGATGCGATCGCCAGGGACAAAAGCGAACTGATCGCGGCGACCTTTCCGAAGCTCAATCGCTACATGACCGGCTACGATCTCGCCCATATCAGGCGCGAGGACGGCCGTTTCGATCTCAACGCCGTACTGTGCGGATCGGAAGGCACTCTTGCTTTGATCGCCGAGGCCGAACTCAATGTGCTGCCGATCCCGGCGCAAGCGGCCCTGATCAACATCCGCTATGACAATTTTAACACGGCGCTCGAGGATGCCCGGCGACTGGTGGCGCTGAAGGTCGCCTCTGTCGAGACGGTCGACGAGAAAGTGCTGAGCCTGGCAAAGGGCGACATCGTCTGGAGCGGCATCGCCCACTTCTTTCCGGAGGACGCCTCCGGCTCGGCCAACGGCATCAATATCGTCGAGGTGCTGGCCGACGATCGCGATGAGCTAGAGCCCAAGCTCGCAGATGTCATCGCCGCGCTTGATGACCGCTCTTCAGCACGCCACAAGGGTTATACAATCGCACGCGAAAAGGCCGAGATCGAAGCAATCTGGTCAATGCGCAAACGCGCTGTCGGCCTGCTCGGCAATGTCGAAGGGCCGGTGCGGCCAGTGCCCTTCGTCGAGGATACCGCCGTTCCGCCCGAGCATCTGGCTGCCTATATAAGGGAATTCCGAGCGCTTCTCGATGCCGAAGGGCTGGATTACGGCATGTTCGGCCATGTCGATGCCGGCGTGCTGCATGTCCGCCCTGCGCTTGATCTTACTCGCACCGACCATCAGCCGCTCATCCGCAAGATCAGCGACGGCGTCGTTGCCCTCACCCGCAAATACGGCGGCGTGCTCTGGGGTGAACATGGCAAGGGCGTGCGCTCGGAATATGTGCCAGCCTACTTCGGTGACCTCTATCCCAGCCTGCAAGACATCAAGCGCGCCTTCGATCCGGACGATCGCCTCAATCCCGGCAAGATCGCCTCGGCCTCGTCCCGCCCGCTGCTGAAGATCGATGAAGTATCACTGCGCGGTGACTTCGATCGCGTCATCGGCAACGATATCCGCGCCGCCTTCGATAACACCGCTTATTGCAACGGCAACGGCGCCTGTTTCGATTTCGACGCCACAAGCCCGATGTGCCCGTCCTTCAAGGCGACGGGCGATCGGCGCTATTCACCGAAGGGCCGCGCGGCGCTGATGCGTGAATGGCTGCGTCTGCTTGCCGAGCGGCAGATCGATCCACGGCGCGAGGCGGAGGTGCTACGCCGCGCCAACCCTTTCGGCAATCTCTTGCGGCGGACGGTCAACTCGCTCAATCCGGCCAATCGAGACGACTTTTCCCATGAGGTGCGGGCGGCGATGGACACCTGTCTCGCCTGCAAGGCCTGCGCCGGTCAATGTCCCGTCAAGGTCAGCGTCCCGGCTTTCCGATCGAAATTCCTCGAGCTCTATTACGGCCGCTATGTCAGGCCGTTGAAGGACCCGATCGTCGCTGCCATCGAGACGACCCTGCCAGTAATGGCGCGCTTCAAGCCCGGTTACAATCTACTGACCGGGTCCCGCGCCGGCCAGGCATTGATGCGGCTTGCCGGCCTTACCGCGCTTCCGACCATGCCTGCAATTTCGCTCAACCGGGAAGCCGCTCGTCTCGGCGTGCGGATCGCCACGTCGGAACGTTTGGCGAAGCTCTCTATGGAGGAGCGCGCCCAAGCGGTCGTCATCATTGCCGATGTCTTCTCCACCCATTTCGATCCGGCTGTTGTCATCGCCACGCTCAAGCTCGCCGTGAAAATGGGCATCAAGCCATGGCTCGCTGCCTCGCAGCAGAACGGCAAGGCCCTGCATGTGCATGGCTATCTCGGTCGCTTCGAGAAGGCGGCAACGAAATCCCGTGATTATCTCGATCGCATCGCGCAAATGGGCATCCCGCTTGTCGGCATAGATCCCTCGATGACGCTGACCTATCGCAGCGAATATGCGGCCCTGCCCCCCGCTCGGCTGAAAGCGCCGGTACTGCTGCTTCAGGAATGGCTCGCGGCCAATCTCGACCGATTGCCGCTGCCGCAAACCTCGCCTAGGGAGCGCTTCACGCTGCTTGCCCATTGCACTGAAAGAACGAACGCTCCGGCTGCCCTCAAGCAATGGCCCATGCTTTTCGACAAATTAGGGGTCAAGCTCGATATGGCCGATGTCGGCTGCTGCGGCATGGCCGGCACCTTCGGCCACGAAGTGCGCAACCGCGCCATCTCGGAAAAGCTCTATGCGATGAGCTGGCAGGACAGGATCGCCGAGAACGGTAATCAAACCATCGTCATGGCGACAGGCTTCTCCTGTCGTTCGCAGGCCGCCAAGATCGATCGCCAAACCATACCGCACCCCGTCGAGATCCTTGATCGGTTGATTGGTTAGCCTCCATAAGGCAATTTCCAACGGCTAAAACACATGTGGCGCCCGAAGGCGCCACATCTGAAAAACAACAAGAGGAATAGCCGCTTAGACGGCTTCTCTCATCCTGATCTTTTCAACGCTATAAACCTGTCCGAAGCGATTGGCGAGGAAATCGCCGAAATCGATTTCTTCCTGGCAGACGAAGCCTTTGGCGGGTAGCTTGCCCTGCGCCAGCAGATCGAGCACGGTGGTGATGCCAGCGGCGGTGGTGATCTGGATGGCGCTCATCTTCTTGCCGGCGACGATGCCCGCATAGACCTTGTTGGCATAGGTCTCCTGCATATAACGGCCCTCACGCCAGCCGCAGACGGTGACGAAGACGACGACCACATCCTGCATGGTTGCCGGCAGCGCGTTTTCGAAGAGATCCTTCAGCACGTCGCGGCGATTCCTGAGGTTCAGGTCGTTGAGCAGCGCCTTGATGATCGCCTGGTGGCCGGGATAGCGGATGGTGCGGTAGTTCATCGTGCGCACACGGCCGGCCAGTGTCTTGGCGAGCGTGCCGAGGCCGCCGGAGGTGTTGAAGGCTTCATAGGTGACGCCGTCGAGCGAGAATTCTTCACGCTCTTCCATGGCCGGTACGGTGACGAGCTTGCCTTCGACGATCGCCTCGCAGGGTTCGATATATTCGTTGATGAGGCCGTCAGTGCTCCAGGTCAGATTGTAGTTCAGGGCGTTGGACGGATATTGCGGCAGAGCGCCGACGCGCATGCGCACGCTGTCGAGGCTGTCGAAATGCTTGGTAAGATCATTGGCAACGATGGAGATGAAGCCCGGGGCCAGCCCACATTGCGGGATGAACGCAGTGTTCGCGCCCTGGGCCAGCTCTTCGACCTTTTTCGTGGTGGCAACGTCTTCAGTGAGATCGAGATAATGCACGCCGGCCTCGAGTGCCGCTTCCGCGACGAAGCCTGTGAGATGGAATGGTGCAGCCGACAAGACTGCAAACTTGCCCTTCAGAACGCCGACGAGCCCGGCGCGATCGGCAATGTCGACAGCGGCGGTGGAAATCGCAGGGTGACGGTCGACTTTATCGAGCTGTTCCTGGCTGCGGTCGGCGACAACGACCCCGTAATCGCCCGTTTCAGCCAGCATCAGAGCGATCGCCCCACCGATCTTGCCCGCGCCGATGACCACTATGTCTTTCATATGACTCCCCTGCATTTCATTGATAAGATTTTTATAAGTGTAGGCAGGAGCTGAACGATTCATAGCGACGAAAAATGCATTTCGTTGTATGAATTCATACAAAACGACGAAGCGATTTTACAAAGTGCAGGAACCGCCATGCAGGTTACCGATAAGGACCGCGAATTGATCGCCTTGCTCGGCCAGAATGCCCGCATGCCGGTGGCGACGCTCGCCAAAAAACTCTCGCTGTCGCGCACCACCGTTCAGGCGAGGCTCGAACGGCTGGAGCGGGAGGGCGTGATTTCAGGCTATGGCGTGCGGCTGTCGGAGGCCTATCTTTCCGGCCTTATCCGGGCGCATGTACTGATTACGATCGCGCCAAAGGCACTGTCGGCGGTGACGGCGTCACTGGGTGCGATCCCGGAGGTAACGACACTTCATTCGGTCAGCGGCACCTTCGATCTGATCGCCATCGTCGCGGCGCCATCGATCTCTGAGCTGGATCAGCTGATCGACGAGATCGGCACGATCGACGGCGTCGAGCGCACCTTGTCGTCCATCATCCTTTCGACGCGAATCTCGCGTTGAAAACGAGGATCAGCCGAGCGCTGCCGGCTCCAGCTCGGGCGTGGTGGAAAGGACTGCTTCCTTCAAAGCCCGCGAATAGGGATGCTGCGGATTGTCGAGGACGGCGCGTGCACCGCCCTGCTCGACGATCTCGCCCTTCTTCATGATGATGATGCGATCGCTGATGTAGTAGGCGGTCGCCAGATCATGGGTGATGTAGATGATGGAGAGCCCGAGCTCCTTCTTCAACTGGCTGAACAGGTTGACGATCGCCATTCTAAGGGAAGCGTCAACCATCGACACGGGCTCGTCGGCCACCAGCAAGCGTGGCTGTGGAATGAGCGCCCGGGCGATGGCCGTTCGCTGCAACTGGCCGCCCGACAGCTCATGCGGAAATCGCCCTTTCACCTCGGCAAGCGTCAAGCCGATATGGGCAAGCGCTTCATCGGCCATCCGCTCGACATCCGCCCGACTTGGCCGCACTCCGGTCGGCGCAAAATTTCTTGCCGTCTCAAAAAGATATCGGTCGACCCTCTTCAGCGGATTGAATGCCTCGAACGGGTTCTGAAGGATCGGTTGAACTTCGCGCATAAAGGCGCGGCGCTCGGATCTGCCATGAATGGCAACGGGTTTGCCACGAAAATTCAAGTTACCCGATGTCGGTGCCGTCTGGCCGAGGATCATCGATGCGATGGTGGATTTGCCCGAGCCCGACTCGCCGACGATCGACAGGATCTCCGGCGCCTCTCCCAAGCTCAGGCTGACATCGCGCACCGCCACTATCTGCCGTCGGCTGAGCATACCGCCCTGACGATAGACCTTGCTGACATGCGAGAGTGAAAGAAGATCGCTCATCGCCCTCCTCCCGTCACCGCGAAGCAGGCAACGCGCCGATCCGGTTCGACCGTCACCATGGGCGGCACTTCGCGGCTGCAAATATCCATACGCTTCGGACAGCGTGGATGAAAACGGCATCCTTCCGGCGGCATGGCGAGATTGGGCGGCCGCCCTTCAAGCGAGGGGCGCGTCGAGGCATCGCCGATCCGCGGCAGGCTTGCGACCAGATGCTGCGTATAGGGATGCAAGGGCAGCTGGAAAAGCTTGCGCGTCGGCGCCTCCTCGACCAGCCGACCGGCATAGACGATGCCGATGCGATCGGAGACGGCGGCGTGAACGCCCATATCATGGGTGACGAACAGGAAGGACGAACCCATCTCGCGCTGTATCTCGCGGATCATCTGCAGGACATCGCGCTGGACGATGACGTCAAGCGCCGTCGTCGGCTCGTCGGCGATGATGAATTCCGGCGTCAGGATGGTCGCAAGCGCGATCGTCATGCGCTGGCGCATGCCCCCGGACAACTCATGCGGATAGGCATCGAGGAGATGGGCGTCGAGCTTCAGCCGCTGGAGATGGGCGCTCACCCGGTCAAAAAAGGTGGCGCGATCGACTTTCATGTGGCGGAAGGCAAAATCCGTGAACGAGTAACGGATGCGCCGCACCGGATTGAGCACGTTCATCGATCCTTGCATGATATAGGACAGATACCGCCAGCGAAGCGACGCCCGCTGCTCCGGCGTCATCGCATAGATATCCTGCGTTCCGCCATTGAAGTGAAATTTGACAGCACCGGAGACGACGCGAAGCGGCGGCCGGATCGCGCCCGCAATCGTCTTGATCAGCGTCGTCTTGCCGCTGCTCGATTCACCGGCAACCCCATAGATCTCGCCGCGGCCGATCGACAGGCTGACATCATCCACCGCGCGCACTTCGCGATCAACGCCAAAAAGGAAGGCCCGGTAATATGCCTTGAGGTTGTTGACCTCGACGACAGCGTCCATACCTAGCCTCCCATCCGGTTCAAACGACTGCGCGGGTCGTTGTATTCATTCATCGACATCGACAGCAGGAAGAGCGCCATGAACAGCACCACGATGGCGGCGACGGGTGCGGCGACCCACCACCACATGCCGGCGATGAGCGCCGAATGCGCATTGGCCCAATAGATCATCATGCCCATGGTCGGCGTTTCGATGTCGGTGAAGCCCAACACCGAAAGCGTGATCTCCATGCCGATCGACCAGATCATATTGTTCATCGTCGTGGCGAAAACGATCGGCAGCACATAGGGCAGATGCTCCTGGACGAGGATCTTGCGCATGCTCATGCCGGAATAGATGCTCTGTGTCGTGAAGGGCCGCGTTTTCAGGCTGATCGCCACCGAACGGATGAGACGTGCGTCATAGGACCAGCCAAGCGAGGCCATGACCACGATCAGCACCGTCCATGTCATCTCGTCCTTGAGCACGAAATAGAACAGAATCAGCAGCGGAAACTGCGGAACGACCATGATGCTGTCATTGATCGCCATCAGCACGCGATCGACGGTGCCGCCGGCATAGCCGGCCACCAGCCCCACGACCAGCGAGATGATACGGGACAGGAAGGCAACGCCGATGCCGAAATAGAGCGTGTTGCGAAGCGCGACGGCGAGCTGCCAGAAGACATCCTGGCCGCGCGATGTGGTGCCCAGCCAGTATTGCCCATCCGGCGGCATGTCGGGTGGCAGCAGATAGAGGTCGGAAGGGCCGTAGGGCGAGAAATAGGACAGGATCACCATTCCGACGATCACGGCAAACAGCAGCAGACCGCAGAGGAATTCGGCATTCTGGCGAGCAAGGTCGCGAACGATCGTCAGCATGGCCTATTCCACCTTGATGCGCGGGTCGATCAGCGGACCCAATATGTCGATGATGAACACGGCTGCGGCGACGCCGACAATCGACAAAGCGCTCAGCCCCAGAACAAGGCTGTAATCGCCGGCATGGACGGCCGAAATCAGAAGATTGCCGATACCAGGATAGCCGAAGACGATCTCGGTGATGACGGTGCCGTTGAAGACGGCGCCGAGCGACATGGCAAGGCCGGTAAACTGCGGCACCATGGCGTTGCGGGCGATGTAGGAGCGCAAAATCCTGCGCTTCGGCACACCGCCGAGCTCGGCGAAGACGACGTAATCCTCGGTGATGATATTGGAGACCAGCGCCCGCATGCCGATGAGCCAGCTGCCTGTCCCGACAAGGATCAGGGATAGCGCCGGCAGGAGGGAGTGGCGCAGGATATCGAGCACCAAAGCAAAGGAGAGCTGCAGATTGGTGTTCATCTCATAGCCGCCATTGATCGGCAGGATCGGCCAGATATAGCCGAAGAGGATGATCAGCACGAAGGCCAGGATATAATAGGGTATCGGCTGCATGGCGATGAAAACGAGACTGACCGCCTTCAGCACCATATTCTTGCGATAATAGCCCGCCAGCGCGCCGATCATGTTGCCGATCAGGAACGTGATGATTGTGGAAACCGTCATCAAGCCGATGGTCCAGGGCAGCGCCCTTGCGATGATGGCGGAAACCGGCGTCGGAAATGCCGAGAGCGACGGCCCGAGATCGCCTGTCGCAAGGCGTCCCCAGAAATGCAGATATTGCTGCCAGATCGAGCCTCCGACACCGTAGAGTTCCCGCAGGGACTCGCGCATCAGTTCGACGGCGCGGGGATCCGATTGCCCCATCTGCTGAATGGCACCGATGCTTTCCTCGACCGGATCGATCGGTGTCAGATGCGTGATGAAGAAAGTCGCTGATATGCCGAGGAAGACGACGAGCAGAAACTGGCCAAATCGTTTCAATACGAAAACTGGATAGGACGTCATTCCGTCGTTTTCCTTACTGCTCGCATTTCATCTCTTATCGAAAAGATCGCCGGACCCGTTTCGCGCCCGGCGACAGGTGCCTGACGCGGCGCATCTGCCGCGTCAGGGTTGGGAGAATTAAGGCTGCGCCGGCTTGAGCTTCACCATCATCAACCGCGAGTTCGCCCAATTGGGAACGGGGTCGGTGTAGGGATCTGCTATCGTCGGGTAACCCTTCCAGTAGGTCGTATCCATCGACGTGAAGACGTTATACGACATCAGCGGGATGGTCGGCATTTCACGGGTGACCAGCTTCAGATAGTCCTTGCCGAGCTCGATACCCTTAGGATCATCGGCGCTGATGCCGCGGATGTTCTCGATGATCTTGTCGAGTTCGGGATTGGACCAGCGCTGCCAGTTGCGCGGCGCCTGGTTCTCACCCTTCTTGGCGACGAACTCGGAATGCCAGCTATCGAGAAAGAAGGACAGGTCGGGATCGCCGCCCCATGTCTCGACGCTCCAGGCGATGGCAACCTGATAGCTGCCGGGCTGCAGTCCCACTTGCCAGAGACTTGTCGTGGGCGCCGCCTTGGAGTCGATCCCGAAAGCCGCCCATTGCTGGGCAATCAGCGTGCCGGCGCGGGTGAAGACCGAGCGGGTATCACCCTCGACCGACAGGCGGATCTTAAAGGGCTGTCCGTCGGGGGTCATCCATTTGCCACCGACCTTCTTGAAGCCCGCCTTTTCCAAAAGCTCGGCCGCAGCCTGCGGATCGGGCTTCCACCAGCCGTAGCCGAAGGCCGTGCTGATGGCGGCCGGATCCGTCGGGATCTGATCCTTGTATTTCGGCTGCTTGCGCAGGATATCGGCGATCTGCTGGCCGACCGTCGGATCATATGGCTTGATCTTGCGCTTGCCGGTATCGATCTCGAAGTTCTTCAGCCAATCCTGCATCGGCGCCTGATAATCCGTCATGGCGATTGCCGTCGGCGGAACCCCGAGCGCGGAAAGCGTCGCCGCGCCGCGGTAGCTTGCCATATCGACAGCCTTGATATCGATCAGCAATGCCAAGGCCCACCGTACATCGGGATTCTGGAACAGCGGGTCCTGGTTGTTGAAGATCACGGCAGGTAGGGTCGGATCCGGATGGGCGAAGGGGAAGCCGGGGAACCAGCTGTCGACGGTCTTCGACTTTTCCTTCAGCGTGAACATGCCTTCCGGCGTGTTGTCGTGGATGATATCCAGATTGTGCTCGAGCTGCGCGATGGTGCGCTTATCCGGCGGGCCGGGATCGACATAGCTGACGTATTTCGGAGCCGGCTCGCCAAAGCGTGCCAGGGAGGTGCGCTGCCAATCGTCACGCTTCTCCCAGGTATACCATTTGCCCTGTGGATCGTAGGCCTTCAGCTTGTAGGCGCCGAGCGAGACGGGATTGGCATTATCATAGCGAACCGGATCGGCGACCTTCTCGAAGACATGCTTCGGCATGATCCACGCGCCATTCCAACGAACGGTAAAGATCGCATGGAAGCGCGAATTCGGCTTTTTCAGCTTGAAGACGACGGTATAGGGGTCCGTCGCCTCGATGCTGGCCACCTGGACCGAAAAGGCCGCGCTCCAGTTCATGCCCGGATGATCCATCTGCGTCTTGACGGTATAGACCACGTCGTCAGCGGTGAACTCGACGTCGTCGCTCCAATAGATGCCCTTGCGCAGTTTCACCGTCATCTGGGTGAAATCATCATTATATTGCGGCTTGTCGGCGGCGAGGGAATTGTCCCAGGTCGAACCGCCCAGGCCCTTTTCCGGATCAATGTACCAAAGCGTATCCATGGTCAGCTGCTGAAGGCCGGTCGAAACGCCGCCGCCGCCATTGACCCAGATATTGAACCAGCCAGGGTTCTTGATCGTTCCCTCAGGGTTTTCGACGATCAAGGTCTCCTTGCGAGGCAAAGAGGTATAGTCCTGAGCCTTGGCTGCCGCGACGAGGCCGAACGTGGCCAGTGCGACACCGAAGGCAAGCTTCTTCCACTGCTGCATGATCTCCTCCCATTTTTATCGACTATGCGGCGTACCCAAACGACGGGAAACGGACCGCGACGTTCACCCCTTTTCCCGGCGGGCCGCGCAAGCTGCGCGGCAACCAGGCCTGCTACGGGTCGTCAGCCGCCTCCTCGCGACCTGTCGACCAATTTCTCTGCCGGGGCATATCGGCCCCCGGCTGCCGCCTGTCACACGGCCAGCCGGATCACCGTGTAGGACAAAGGCTTCAACGTGGCACGAAGCCGGCCATCCTCGATTTTAGCGTCTCCGCTGTTGGTCGGGACGACGGCGTTCGGCTGCGCCGCCGTGTTGACCGCCCGCAGATCGCTGTGAACCATCTCATGCTGTTCGACAACGCGGGCTCCGGCAAAGCCTTCGAGACGGGTGTCGAGGTCGAGAGCGCTGTCGGGATGACGGTTGACGGCGAATAGCGTCACCATTTTACCCAGCTCGTCGTGGACGGCCGACACGTCGAGATAGGGCACGTCGTCGGCCTCGTCACTGTCATAGGTCGGGCCATCGGTGATGAGGCGCAGCGCATAACCGCGGCCATATTTCGAGGCGAAATAGAGCGGGTAATAAATGGTCTGCCGCCAGGCCGGACCGCCGTCTTCCGTCATGATTGGCGCGATGACGTTGACGAGCTGGGCTATGCAGGCAATGCGCACGCGGTCGGAACGGCGAATGAACGTATTGAGGATGCCGCCAACCTGCAGCACATCTTCGAAATTATAGACGTCCTCGAGCAGATGCGGCGCATCCGGCCATTCATCGCGGGCAAGGATCTCCTTGTCCTGCTGGTTGGAATGGTACCAGACATTCCATTCATCGAAGGAAATGCCGATCGTCTTCTTCGACCGCTTCTTCGCCTTGATATAGTCGATGACGCCGCCGATGGTGACGATATAGCGGTCGAGCTTTTCGGCCTTGGCCAGATAGTTGAGCGTATTCTTCTCGCGATTGGCGAAATACATGTGCAGCGAGATATGATCGGCGCTGTCGTAGCACTGCTCCAGAACCTGCGCTTCCCAATCGGGATAGGTCTTCATGTCGGAATTCGATGAGCCGCAGACGACCAGCTCCAGAGATTTGTCGAAGCCGCGCATGGCCTTGGCGGTCTCGTCGGCCAGGCGGCCATATTCATAGGCGGACTTATGACCGACCTGCCAGGGACCATCCATTTCATTGCCGAGGCACCAGAGCTTCACGCCGTGCGGATCGGACCAGCCGTGCTTGCGCCGCAGATCCGACCAGTAGGTGCCGCCCGGATGATTGCAATATTCGAGAAAGTTGCGAGCATCGTCGAGACCACGTGAGCCGAGGTTGACGGCGAGCATCGGCTTGGTATTGGCCTTCTTGCACCAATCGACGAATTCGTTGACGCCGATCTGGTTGCTCTCGCGGGTTCGCCAGGCAAGATCAAGGCGCACGGGGCGCTCGGATCGTGGCCCGACACCGTCTTCCCAGTTATAGGCGGAAACGAAATTGCCACCGGGATAGCGGCAATAGGGCGAATTCAGCTCGCGGACCAGCTCGATGACATCCTTGCGAAAACCATTCTCATCGGCAGTCGGGTGACCAGGCTCGTAGATGCCACCATAGATCGCTCTGCCCAGATGCTCCAGAAAAGAGCTGTAAAGTCGATCGTCAATGTCGGCAATTCGGAAATCACGATGGACGGTCACATGCGCCTTCACGGCCTTCCTCCCATATATATCAAATATCTCGTTCTTATACCTTGATCTTGATATACTTTTGGAAGGTCGTCAACGCTCCCTCGATGGAAAACAGCCTGAAGATCGCGATGATGCACGCCCTTCAGTAGGAGAAGTGGTGCAAAAACAAAATCTTATAAAAAATACGGCTTATCGGAAATTTATCTCGATCTTACGCTATATATCATAATTTCTGATACAGAACTATGCCAGATCGACGCGCATCAGAATATCGCGACCATAATTGCCGAAGCCGCGACCGAAAATATTGACGC